>JALHPA010000488.1 GCA_022842745.1 Pirellulales bacterium | reverse complement strand
GCTGTTTTTGCCGGTCCTCGAACATTTCAACATCTACGCCGCGGTGGCCGGCGGTACGCCCGTGCCTTTGTCCTACTTGGGCGCGGCCTTGGCCTACTGCGCGATTTACAGCTCGATCGCGCTGTTGCTGGCCATGTTCTCGTTCGAGACCCGCGACTTGTCGTAGCGTTCCGACTCGCGACTTTCATTCAAGGACTTGGGACGTCCCTAAAGACGATCCGTGTTGAACGTATCCCCCCGTCGCGGGTCGCCCGATTGCAGCCCCATTTTGAACCAACGAATCCGCTGCTCGGACGTGCCGTGCGTAAACAGGTCCGGCTGCACGTGGCCCTGGGCCTGCTCTTGCAATTTGTCGTCCCCGATCGCGGAGGCGGCGTTAATCGCTTCGTCGATATCGCCCGGTTCCAACGCGTTGAACATTTTCTGAGCATGATGGGCCCAAACTCCCGCCAGATAGTCCGCCTGCAATTCCAGGCGTACCGATAGCTGATTGGCCTCCACCTTGCCTACCCGCTGCTGCATGGCATGCACGCGGTCGGAGGTGCCCAACAGATTCTGTACGTGGTGTCCCACCTCGTGGGCAATCACATAGGCTTGCGCAAAATCCCCAGGCGCCTTGAATTTTCGCTTCAACTCCTCATAAAACGCCAGGTCGATGTACACGGAGCGGTCGGCCGGGCAATAGAACGGCCCCATCCCGGCGCTCGCCAGACCACAGCCGGAGCGGACATTCTGGGTGAAGATCACCAGTTTTGGCTTTTCATATCTGGCCCCCATTTGGGCGAAAAGCTTGGTCCAAACGTCCTCGGTGTCTCGCAACACCACCGAAACGAACTTCTTGAGTTCCTCCTGCGCCGGATCAACCGGTCCCGCCGGACCGTTTCCACGGCCGACTTGGGCATTGGGCGCCTGTTGGAGCAACTGTTGCGGATTGATCCCCAGCAGCAGCGCGATCACGATGATCGCCAGCGTGCCCAGGCCCCCCCCAATCATCATGCCGCCGGGGGACGCTCGGCGACGATCCTCGACATTTTCGCTCCCTTCACGGTCCTTCCAACGCATTCGTGTGGCTCCTGGCAAGTATCCAATCCCAGCCGCCCCAATGCGACGGCGGCAGCAACCACGGATCGGCGGCCAACCGGCCCGTCGGTCACAGCCAGACATTCTAGTGCAATGCCCGCGCGGGACAATCCGCCCCGCGCCGCCGAATCGCGCCACGCCAGGCTGCGGCAAGAGTCTGCCCTGTTTTCGACGAGCTTCGCTAAAGAAAGCCGGCCGAATCCGGCGGTCGAACCGGAGCATTCGACCAGAAACCGGCGATCAGGAACGCAGCGGGATCCAGATCTCCATGCCCCCCGTTCCGGTATGCGGGTCGAACGCGGGCGTGTAGCGCTCAAAACAGGGGGTGTGGGCGATTGCCAGCCCACAGTCGGGCGCCCAATTGTTCCAGATCCGTTCGATCGTGTTGGGAATGTCGGATACGTGTCCGGCGACGGGAAATACGGCATACCGGCTCGCCGGAAGGCGAATGCTGGTAAATCCGGGACTCAGTTGGCCATCATCGGACACCTCGACTCCCGTAAGGTAGTCGAACCCAGTCCCCTTCTGCACGTTCCAACAAATGCCGTATTGGAACTCCGGCCGCAAACCTGGCAACTGGGCGATTTGGGCCATGAACCGCTCCCACTGCGATGGAATCTGCGACCGGTTTTCGTAGGTGTACGATTGGTTTGACCCGGCGACGAGCAATTCCCCATGATTCTCGAACCGCAGCGCGTGCAGGCCGAGCGTCGCCGCGCGGACGGCAGCCTCCTGTTCGCGAAGTTCGGGGGAAAAGGACTCGCCAAAGTCTTCGGCCTCAAACAGCGGACGGATTTCGATGTCGGATTCTTCAGCCATCGGGTTGGGACAGCGCTTGACCCATTCGATCGCCTCGTGCAGCGAATCGACCCGCCAGATCCAAAATCCGGCGATCAGTTCCTTGGTTTCGGCGAACGGTCCGTCGATCACGGTCCGGCCGGTTCCACGGAAATGGACGCGCGCCCCGCGGGAACTCGGCTGCAACCCGGCGCCATCGAGCATGATGCCGGCCTTGACGAGCTGCTCGTTGAAATTGCCCATGGCGGTCAGTAACTCGCGGCTGGGCATCTCGCCCGCCTCGGAGCTTCTCGTGGCCTTCACGATGACCATGACTTTCATAAGGTGATCCTCTTGGGTTTAGAACGCGATTCGCGTAGCACTAAAGCTTCGTTTGGGGAAGGTCCGGCAAGTCGAACAGCGGTCGCACCTCAATCGTCCCTTTCTTTGCCGCCGGAATCCGGGCCGCGATCGCCAGCGCCTGGTCGAGATTCTCGACGTCAACCAAGAAATACCCTCCCAGTTGCTCGGTGGTCTCCGCGAATGGGCCGTCGGTGACCAGCCGCTTGCTGTCCCGCATCCGCACGCTCGTGGACATTGCGATCGGCTGCAACGGTGAAGCGCTTATCAATTGACCCTTCGCGTTCAGTTCATGGCACAGAGCGGTCGATTCCTTTGCACAGGCCATCCACTCCTCTTCGGACCAGCACTTTTCCTGACTATAGACGAGCAGCATGTATTTCATCGGATTGTCGTTGTGTTGGAGGAGTAAGTCGGAACTCGCCGCGGTCAGTCGCGGGAACACTAATTTCCGCTGGCGGCGCGAACGAGTGGTTCGATCTCGATCTTTTGCATCTTTAGCAATGCGTCCATCGCCCGCTTCGCCTTGGCCGGGTCCGGATCTCGGAGCAAATCGCCAAGGATTCGAGGCACAATCTGCCAGGACAGACCGTACTTGTCCTTCAGCCATCCACATTGGCTGGCCGACCCTCCCGCCGTCAATTTGTCCCAGAGGTCGTCGACCTCGTGCTGGGATTCGCAGTCCACCGACATGGATACGGCTTCATTGAACTTGAACAGCGGCCCCCCATTCAGAGCGACAAAGGGCGCGCCGGCCAATTCAAATTCCACCGTCAGGGGTGGCCCCGCGGCGCCCTCGCTGGCCCCTGGAATATGGGTCACTCGGGTAATTCGCGAGCCAGGAAACAGCGACACGTAAAAATTCGCCGCCTCTTCGGCTTGCTGATCGAACCACAAGAATGGGGTGATCTTCTGCTTGGACATGTTCTTTTCCTCGGATCGGGAGATCCTGCAATCGCGTGCGGACGGCCAAAAGGTCAGGGAGAGAATTTTCTAATATCGCATCTATCATCTGGTCGTTTCGGCGAGTCCGAGATCGACAAGCGGGCCAAAAAAAACCTGAAATCGACACTAGGCCGAACGGCTCGCCGCATCACAGGCGGTCCAACCGTTGTTGAAGAAATCGCCGCTCCGGACCTTGGTTCGTTAACGACAACGCCTGAATGTAGGCATCGCGGGCCGCCTCCGTCCGGCCCAGGCGGCGGAGCAGATCGGCCCGTGCGGCATGCGCCAGGTGGTACTGCGCCAGTTCTCCACGTGCCAAGATGGCATCGATTGCCTCCAGTCCGGCCGCCGGTCCATCGCGCATGGCCAGCGCGGCCGCCCGGTTGAGCTCCACGACTGGACTCGGAGTAAGGGAGAACAGCGCATCGTAGAGATCGACGATTCGCGGCCAATCGGTTGCGGCTGCGGTTTCCGCGCCCGCATGCTCCGCCGCGATCGCGGCCTGCAGCGTATACGGTCCCAATCGGCCGCCGGACATCGCCCGCTTCACAAGCTCTTGACCCTCGCGAATCTGGTTGGAATTCCAAAGCGAGCGATCCTGTTCGTGCAGGAGGACCAATTC
>JALHPA010000487.1 GCA_022842745.1 Pirellulales bacterium | reverse complement strand
GGATCAAAACGGCATGGGGGAGCACCGCGGGAACCTATTGGCAGGTACGGGCGGAGGCGGAGTCGCTGCTGAAGCGATGGGGAACTCCTGAGGACGTGGCCGAAGCGGCCGCTTATCTGGTATCCCCCGCCGCCTCCTTCATCACAGGGCAAATTTTGCACGTAAACGGGGGGTTGGCGTAGCACTGCCGCCCCCCAGACTGTTCCCTACGATAGGCGGCGCCATGGCGAGGCGGACCAAGAAAAACGGCCGGGTCCGCTCGGAACAATCGCGGCGGCCTGTTGTATCGGCGTTGCGGCCGGACGAGGCGCCTCCGTCGCGGGCCGCGGTGTCGGTGACTGTCGGATGGATGCTTTCCGGCATGGCCACGATGGTGCTGACCGTCGCGTGGGGGGCTGCTCACGTTTACGTGTCAATGCAGGAGGCGACCGCCGAGAACGCGAGCCTATTTGCCGGAGTCGCGTTGTTCTCGGCACTGGTGGCGAGCACGTTGTCGTTGGCACTTGTGCCGGCCGTTTACCGGCTACAGCCGCGGAAGCCGCCAGCGACCATTACGGTTGTCGCGGTAGCGATCGCGGTGCTTCCCTGGTTTGCGGCGGCTTGGACGGCTTGGGCGTCGTAAGGGGCCAGGCGGCGCTCAAGCGAGAATGCGCGATTCAGAAACGCCACCGCGGCGCTTATTCGCCTGCGCGGGGCGGTTCCAGCGGATCGATGGCGGGGGCAGGCAATGTATCGACGGAGGCGCCAAAATCCTCGGCGCTAGCCCGATCCAAACCAAAGTCCTGGGCGACGAATGCGTTAGCAGCGACTGGGGGGGGAACGCGCCGCCAGGGAAGCTCGCCGGTCGTGCCGGCCGTTTCCGCCGGCCCCCATCGCGAGCGCCAATCGTCGACATCGAAGGTCTCGCGGACGCCATCGGCTTCGATTTGCAAGAGCCTGGAGAAGCCGTCGTACCGGTTGTGATCGCCGGTCCAGGAGAGCAGCTTTCGCGAGTCGGCCAGCGGACGGCGTCCCATTTGCTCGATGAACAGCGGCGCGCCGCCACCCATAAAGATCGAGTCGTAGGCGTTGAATTCGATGGTCGTTTGGCGCGCGGCATCCTGCAATTCGGCCAGCTTGGCAAAGCCGCCGCGGGCCAGCACGGTGGCGCGCCGCAGTTCGACTTTCGTCCGGGCAGGCGCGCGGGGATCGTTGGAGCCGACGTTCGCCTCCAAGAAACGTTCGCTGGTCGAGAGCACGCTGTTCTCGAACCGGACCTCCATTGGTTCGGCGTCCGCATCCCGGAGCCAGGTCGCCTCTCCGCGAAACATTGACTGCCGGACGTCGATTTCGACTGGTTTGCGCATTGCCGTCGCATCGGGCGAACGCATGGCGCCGGTCGCCGGCGCCGATTGAACGTCGATAAACGAGACGTTGGAGAAATGTGCCAGCCGGCGGTCGCTCAATGAGGCGCCGGATCGCGCGTTGCGAATCGTGGCCAGGCACCCCTGCATTCGCAAGGCGTCCGCCCGCCGCAGTTCAAACAAGGTCCAACGCTCGATCGCGGGTAAAGTGGCCGGTAACTCCAGTTCGATTTGCAGGTTTTGGAGGCGCAATTCTCCGCCCGCCACTGCGATGAGGGCCGGGGCCTGGGCCAAGGGATCGGTCCGGCCTGGGTCGAAGCGCAGGACCGGACGATACCGGCGAGTTGGCAATTCACCGGCCCGAATGGTGAGGCGAAGGTTCGAGAGACTGATCGCGGACTCATCGAGCGGGCCATCGAAGCGCAGTTCGATTACGTCGTCGTTCTTGGCCTTGGCGATCGCCTGGCTGAGGGACGAAAACTCATTTGGACCCGATCCCCCCCCGCGCGTTACGATCCATTCTCCTCGCCGGGCGATGATTGGATCGGCTCCCGCCCCGCGCGGATTGGCGAAACCCTCCGTATCACGGTCGAGGTACGACTGCCGCAACGAGGAAATGAAGGCGCCCAATTGATCCGGCCGCACCCAGTTGCGGATCGCCTGAATCAATCTTTGCTCCATCGCGTCGAGAGACATGGACTCCGGAAGACTGAAGAAGCCGTTGGCCTGACCCCGCGAGCCCGCGACTTGACCTGCGGCGCTTGAACGGCCCTTGGCGTTGGTCGCTGCATCGGCGGGCTGGGGCGATGTCGCCGACGCATGGTCCGCGGATTTGGCCGCATCCGCATCCGTTGCGGTTGAACTTGTGCCGGAGTCTTGACCGGCCGCGGACGAAGGATTCGTCAGGGATTCTCTGGGGGGTGAACCGTTTGGGCCGACGGGCTGCGGATTGGACCGGGCGCCTGCCCCGCGAAAAAGCCCATTGGCGGTGGGACGCCCCTTGAAGTCGGGCGGAACCGGGTAGGTCGCGGGACTCCAGAGGAAATTCAAAACCAGCATGATCGCCACCAGGGCGGCGATCGGTACGATCCAGGGGAGGTTGCGCTCCCAATAGGGGCTGGGTCGATGGGCGACGGGCCACGGTATTTCGCCTGGGATGACCGGCTGCAATCCCTCATGCAGGGCGAATGCGGCAAGATCATGCACCAAATCCTTGGGAAGCTGATATCGCTTTTCCGGCGCCTTGGCCAGCATGCGGTTGAGAACCCTGAGCAATTCGTCCGGTACGCCGGGCCGCGCTTCTCGCGGGCTGGGGGGAGCGCTCGATTGGTGCTGCAGCAACTTTTGCAGCACGGTTCCTTGTGGAAACGGCGGACGCCCCACCAGCATGAAATACAGCGTGCAGCCAAGGGAGTAAATGTCGCTGCGGACGTCGGCGGTGCGCGGGTCGCGGGCCTGCTCGGGAGAAATGTAGTCAAACGTTCCGAGGGTCACGCCGCTTGCCGTCAGGTCGTTCTCACCCTGCTCGACCTGGTGCAGCCGGGCCAGCCCCATGTCCACGAGCTTGGCCTTTCCTTCGGCCGTGATCAGCACATTCGAGGGCTTGATATCCCGATGGACTACGTCCCGCCCGCTGGCATGGGCCAGCGCTTCACCGAGCTGCAGCGTAAAGCTGACCGCCTCGCCAAGGGACAGAGGGCCGATTCGCTCGACCCGGTCGCGCAGATTCTCTCCGTCAATGAACTCAAAAACGATGTAATGCCATCCCCGGTCCTCGCCCACGTAATGCACCCGTCCGATGTTTTCGTGATCGAGCCGGGCGGCCGACTGGGCCTCGTTCTTGAAGCGGCGCAGGGTCTCCTCGTCAGCCGACTGGTCGGGCGCTAGAACCTTTACCGCGACGGTGCGGTTCAGCATGGTGTCCAGCGAACGAAACACGGCCCCCATCCCGCCGCCGCCGACAAACTCTTGCAATTCGTAATGGCCGAGCACTTCCCCAAGCAACGCCTTACCCATTTCGGAGGTGAGCACGGGACCGACCCCGAGGGGCGAACCGGCCGAAGAGGGCTTGGAGATGATGGTGGGCTGCGAGTCGATACGGCCGCTCGAATCGTTTTCCGGGAGGACGCGGACCCGCGAGGAACCGCGGGGGGAGGGAGAGATCCAAGTCACGTCTGGATCTTTCTGGCCGCTAGCGTCCGGTTGCGGAGGGGACTTTCCTCCGGCAAGCGCGGCCTGCCCGGCGGAAACATCGGCCGAGGGGCCGCGACCGTCGCCGTGCGCACTACTCTCTGGCAGTGAAGGGATCGTCTCTGGGCGAGAAATGCCTTCGCCGCGGTCGAGGGCGGAATCGTTCATTAAGGGTTTCTCGCTCATGACTCGCGTCCGAGGCGAAAATCGTTCCGTCACTCGACGTACCAAAACCGCGTCGATCCCCCGGGAT
>JALHPA010000486.1 GCA_022842745.1 Pirellulales bacterium | reverse complement strand
AGCCAACTGCTGGGGACGTTGCGGACGAAGTTCCTGACCGTCAATTTGGATTCCAAACTCCAGCCCGCCGCGAGCGATGGAGGGCCATCCGCGGGAATGGACTCCGACCGTGCGGCGTCCGTGCGCAGCGAATTGGTTGCCTGGGCCAAAGGGCAGCTTCCCGGCCCCGATTCGGCCGCTCCGCAAACCGGCGACCCGACGCAAGATCCGGCGGAAGGCGCCCGCGCGCTCGACGACGAACCGGCGTTTTCCTACGCTCGGCCGCGCGAGTTGCCGCTGCAACTGGTCACGCTGCCGGCGCCGCTGCCCCCCCTTGGGCCGCGCGCCGCCCCTCCGGCAGCGAGCGCGGCCCACGAGAACCGCGCGTTCCCGGTTGACTCGCCCCGGTCCGTTGCCAATGCGCCGCACTCCAACCCGCCGCCGGCGCCCTCCCCAAGCGCGACTCCCGGCGCCCCCCAATTCCTGCCGTCCGCTCACACTCCTCCCCCACCCCGGCGCGTGGCGATGCAGGTCCACAACCGTTACCTGATCGCCGAGACTGACGAGGGGTTGGCGGTCATCGATCAGCATGCGCTGCACGAGCGGGTATTGTACGAGCAAATCCGCGCCACGGTCCTCGCGGGCGATCTGGAGACCCAGCGATTGTTGGTGCCGGAGCCGGTCGACCTTGCCCCGGCGGAATGCGCCGCCGCGCTGGGGGCCCAGCAGACACTGGCTCGACTGGGCTTAACCCTGGAGCCGTTTGGCGGCAGCACCGTTCTGGTCACCAGCTATCCCGCCATGCTGGCCAACCTGCGGCCGGACGAAGTGCTCCGCGAGCTGGTCGACAAGCTGCTCTCCGGCGGACAAGCGCCGGACCGCCGCGACCTGTTGGACGAACTGTTGCACATGATCGCCTGCAAAGCCGCAATCAAGGCCGGCGATCCGCTCGCTCCCGAGGAGATCGCAGCCCTGGTTGCCCAGCGGGCACAATATCAAGACACCCACCACTGCCCGCACGGCCGACCCACGGCCTTGGTCTTCACGCGCGAAGAGCTGGATCGGCAGTTTCTCAGGACTTAACGACAGCGAGTTACCGTCTCACCGCGCTCCGCCCCATCACCCGCGGTGCTGCACTCCCAACGGGTGCGTTTCGGCCGCCGCTTCCGGCTAGTTCAGACCGACATTTTGCCGTAGCATTGCTGCCATGTTCGGTCCCCACTTGGATAGGTTTTAATATGACGGCCTTTGCAATCGGTTTTCTGGGCGGAGGGCAGATGGCCCGCGCTCTGGCCAGCGGTTTTGTGAGGGCCAAGATCGTTTCCGGGGGAGACATCGCTTTTTTCGATCCGGATCCCGCGGCGATCGAACAGTTCTCGCGACAGGTAGCAGGCGCGGTCGCCAAGCCCTCGAATCTCGCCGTGGCGCAATCGGCCTCGACGCTCTTTTTGGCCGTCAAGCCCCAGCACACGCTCCCCGTCCTGGGGGAAATCGCGGCGGCGTCGGCCGGGCGGCTGGTTGTCTCGATTGCGGCAGGCGTCCGCTTAAGCACTCTGCAGCAAGCCCTGCCAATGGCCCGCGTGGTGCGGGTCATGCCCAACACTCCTTGCCTGGTCGGCGCCGGGGCCAGCGCCTATTCCCTGGGAGCACAAGCCACGGCCGACGACGCGGCTACCGTCGAGCGATTGCTGGCCAGCGTTGGCCTTGCAGCGTCCGTGGACGAAAAACTGCTGGACGCGGTCACCGGTCTGTCGGGTTCCGGCCCGGCGTTCGCGTTTACGATCATTGAAGCTTTGAGCGACGGCGGCGTGCGGATGGGATTGCCCCGGGCCGTGGCTACCGAATTGGCGGCCCAGACCTTGCTCGGCGCGGCCGAGATGGTTCTGTCGCTGAAGGAGCATCCGGCGGTCTTGCGGGACCGCGTCGCCAGTCCAGGCGGCACGACGATCGCCGGACTGGAAGCCCTGGAGGCCGGCGGCGCCCGCGCCGCGCTCATTTCGGCGGTCGTCGCCGCGACGCAACGGTCGTTGGAACTGGCCGCCGCCGCGGCGAGCGAGAAGCCAGCCTCCGGCTAGGCTCCGCGGTGGAAATTTCTGGGGAATCGTCGTAAAGTTTATTCTGTCCCACTCAGGGCTTTTTGGCCCGGCCGTCGAGGTTTGAATCCATGTCGATTTTCTGCGTCGTCGACGACAAACACATTCCTTTGTATCGAGTGATGTGGGTCGGGGCGGTTCCCCATTATTGCGGTAACGAGGACTGCGAGCGCGAAGGACAGTACGAGATTCGCTTGGAGCAGGGAGAGTCGGTCTGGGCGACCAAGATCGAGCGCGACGCCATGTTGGACTCGCTCGACCAGTGGCAGGGAGGTCCCGATCCTGAAGAGGACCATTGGGATCCCTAGATCTCAGAAGCGGCAACGGCGCGCCGAGTCCCTTCGCTGGCCGCCGTTGATGCGGCCATGAATCGAAAACGGGACCAGTGCCCGAGGGGGCGACTGGTCCCGTGAATTGACCCTGGCTTGTGCCGTAGGCGAAGACTACTCTTCGCTGTCGGAATCGGCCTCTTTGCTTTCGGGCTTCGCGTCGTCGGCGCCAGCGCCGAGCGTGGCGTTCGAGTTTCCTGCCGCGGGCCCATCATCGCCGAAGCCCGGCGGCGGCCCCCCCAGTCCCGGAATGCTCGACAGGGCTTGATTGAAAGCGTCCTGCGTATCGGCGGCCAACAGTTGGTCGAGCACGCCGTCGGCCATCTTCAACTGTGCCAGAAGCATCGGCTTGTTCTTACCCCCCATGTCCATCTGCGCGATCGACGACTTGATCTTGGCGATCTCGCGGTCCCAGCTTGAGACCATTTCCGCGGGCAGCCATTTGCCATCCACCCGGACGAATTCCATCGTCTTGGTCTTGCCGCCGGTCATTTCGGTCTTGATGGTCGCCTTGTCGCCGGCCGTCTCCACGACCGTGGCCTTGAGATCCTTCAAATTCGCCAAGGAGGCCGTTTCTGCTTCTGGGCTGATGCTGTTTGCCAAATCGCGAACGTTGGCGAACAGTTTGGAGCCGGTGCTGGCCAAGAACGCCTCGGGATCCATATTCTTGATCCCGTCCACCGTCTTGATTTCCGAATCGAGCAAGTCGCTCAAGAGGGTGACTGCTTTGTCCCAGTTGGCCGCGATTTCATCCTTCTTGGCGGCCGCCGGAGTGAAATTCACCATCGGATGGTTGAGGATGAACTGCTTCTTCTCCCGCAGCATCTTGACCCCCTTGCCCAATACCGCGAACGTTTCATTCCACACTTCCGGATCGGCCTTGGCGGCGAATTCCGTCAGCACGCCTTGAACGTCCTGTTGGTATTTGGCAGGCAGGCAGCTCCACAGCACCTGCGGTTTGTCTTCCGAAAGAGCCGTCGCGACGGCGGTCACGGTACCATCGGGCGTGGAGGGTACGACAACGCTCTGTTTCTTCGTGCAACCAACCAATAGCGCCAGCGACAAGGCCAGCCACAAGGGGCGTGCGGTCTTCATGGTTCGGATTTCCCGGGGTTTCGTTGGAATCTTGGCCCACGACGGGCCTCACAGGTATGTAGCTTGCAAAACCCACCGCTGCCGCGCGGCAGGCCGCCAAAAAACGCAAACTTGTTGGAAGCGTTACAACCGTCGGCGTTTGCCCTCTGGTTACGAGATTGCCGTGAAATTGATATAGGGACCCCACCGGCCTTCGCCGCGCGGACAAAGGACCGCGACCAGCCGGCCGGACCCATCTACGCCTGCCCGCAGCGACTCGCCTCCCTCCGGCGCAACTTCCCAATCCACGGAGCCGTGGA
>JALHPA010000485.1 GCA_022842745.1 Pirellulales bacterium | reverse complement strand
TTCCAATCCAAGATTGCCAACGACGAGCGCGATTTCTTCGTTTATACGCCGCCCAATTACGACTCCAAACGCAGCCAGCCCTATCCAGTGCTATATCTGCACCACGGTTGGCTCCAAGACACCGACGCGTGGCTCGAAGATGGGGCTGCCAACGTGACCCTCGACACCCTGATCCACCAGGGCAAAGCCGTGCCGATGGTCGTCGTTATGCCACATGCCTATGGCACGGCTGCCGGTCCCGCGGATATCGACCACTTGGACATGCTGCCGAACTACAGCCGTATCCTGCTGGAAGAACTCCTGCCACAAGTGGAGAAGCAGTACAACGTCTCCGTCGAACCTGCCGGCCGGGCCATCGCCGGGCTCTCGATGGGAGGCGCTGAATCGATGCACACGGGACTCAACCATTTGGAGACGTTCGCGTGGCTTGGTTCTTTCAGCGGGGCCTACAACACCTGGCCGCTCACTCGCCCGGAGCGGAGTGCCGCCGCCCCAGGAGGGCCACGCTTCGCCCTGGAGGAAAGCAAAATTCCAAACCAATTCCCCAAGCTCGACGAAAAGTCGAACGCTCATATCAAACTGCTCTGGATTGCTTGCGGTACGGCCGACTTCGGCGCACTTCCCACAAACCGGCAGTTCAAGACGTACTTGGACTCCAAAGGCGTCAAGGTCACCTATACGGAAACTCCTGACATTGGGCATGTCTGGCCCTTCTGGCGGCAAAACCTCGCCGACTTCGCGCAGCTCCTTTTCAAATAGGCTGTGCCGGCGTTCCAAGCTCGCCGCCGACTGGTGGCCCGAGACTGCATCGGGCTCGGCTATCACGTGAGATCAGCACGGGCCCAAATCGGAATGCATCGAACCGCTATTCCCCTCCGCGTCGCCTAACAGCCCGTTGAAGCACTCAACGGGCCGCGAGATCACATGGATGGGATCACAAAATCACGGCCTTTGAGCCGGGATTTTACGAGCCGTGAGCAGCTTGCTGCGAACTTGGCTCGGTTGAAAAATGCCACGAAGGCATTTTTCAACAGGCGGCTGAGACCACGCGGGCGATTTGCCCAGGCGTAAGCATCTCGCCGAAACACACCGCCGGGGATTTCGCCCCCCGCCAGAATTTGCTAAGAATAAGTCTTCAACCCCGGGCGGCTAGCTCAGTTGGTTAGAGCACTATCCTCACACGGTAGGGGTCACTGGTTCGAGTCCAGTGCCGCCCACTCCCCTTGCTAGCAGGATCTCGCAGAACGTCGCGATATCCAGCAAACCAAGGGCTTTCTTAAGCCCCTCCCTCCCGCGTGCAACTCGCCGCGCCTCTCCGCGCCCGCCCGCCGCACCACATTTTGCGCCGCTTTGTGATCTCCTTTGCTCCCCCCCAGTGTAAAGCCGGTCGACTCCTCAAACTCCGCATCGGTCGCTTGCCAGTAGCCCCCCCTTCCGACGCTTCACGACCTTTTCACTCCCCCCTTCGGTATGCCAAGGCCCCCCGTCCCCGACAACCCACTAGACACGCGAGGGGCGCGATGTCATACCATGAGCCATTGCGGGCCAGGACCGCCTCCGGCTCGAACCAACAGGGAAATCTCAGCGCAATCGATAACGGTCCGATCGTCCCCACCGATCCCCTACCAGGAGTTACCATGTCGAATCTCAAGCTCAACCGTCGCGGTTTGCTGCAAAGCGCCTTGGCTTGGGCCGGGGCAGGGCTCTGGATAGGACGGGGAGAGCGGGCCGCGGGCTTTGTCGCCGCGAATGACCGTCCGCGGATCGGCGCCGTCGGAACCGGCAGTCGCTGGTGCCAAAAGGCGACAGGCATCGACGGTCCGCACGGCGCGGCCCCCAGCATTCGCGCTTTCGGCGACTACGTCGCCGTTTGCGACGCCGACGAGCAGCGGCGGAATCTCGCCGCCAAACTGGTTCACGAGTGGACCAAAAGCGAGCCGGAGATCGTCGCCGACTATCGCCGGGTCATCGATCGCCCCGACATCGACATCGTGCATATTTCCACGCCCGATCATTGGCACGCCAAGATCGCCATCGAGGCGATGCTGGCCGGCAAGGATGTCTATTGCGAAAAGCCGATGACTTTAACGATCGAGGAAGGTCGGCAGATGGCAGCGGTCTGCCGCCGCACCAACCGGGTCGTGCAGATCGGCACCCAACAGCGCAGCGACGTGGAATTCATCAAGGCCATCGCCTTGATCCGAGACGGCCGGATTGGCCAGCTCCAGAAAGCCGTTTGTCGGATCGGCGGTTCACCCACCAGCCCCAAGCTGCCTCAGGTCGCCGCCCCCTCGCATCTTGATTGGAACCTCTGGCTCGGGCCGGCCCCCTTGGTCAAGTTTCGCTATCTGGCCGGGGACAACGGCGAGACGAAGAGTTGGTCCCGCTGCCACTATGAATTCCGCTGGTGGTACGAATACTCCGGCGGCAAACTGACCGATTGGGGCGCCCACCATGTCGACATCGCCACTTGGGCCATGGACAAGACCGAAACGGGTCCAGTCGCGATCGACCCCATCCGGGTCAAGCATCCCGTCCCGCTAAAGGACGGCTATCCGACGGACGACTCGCAATACAACACGGCGACGGAGTTTCTCATCCGGGCAAAGTACGCCGACGGCCTGGAACTCGACATCCAGCACGATGGCGACAACGGGATCATGTTCGAGGGGACCGAGGGACGTTTGTTCGTCAATCGCGGCCGCGTCACCGGCAAGGCGGTCGAGGAGTTGAAATCCAGGCCCCTCCCCGACAGCGCCCTCGAGCGGGTCTACAAAAACCGGCCCCTCGTCGATCACTTCCGCAATTTCTTTGAGGCCGTCGTGGCTCGGAAGGAACCGATTTCCGACGTTTTCAGCCATCATCGCGCCCTGACGACCTGCCACCTGGCCGGAATCGCCGCCCGCTTGGGACGCCCCCTTCGCTGGGATCCCCTGGCCGAGAAGATCCTCGGCGACGAACAAGCCCAGGCATTCGTCTCGCGCGAGCGCCGCAAGGGCTTTGAAATCGAAGTCTGACGAACGGGTCAGCGTTAGCTTGCCCGGCCACGGCCAATCCCATAGTCGCCCGGTGCCACTGCTGGCTTGTCCAGCAGTGGCTCAAAGCCAGCAAGTTTTGCGTCCAATTCAACGTAGTAATTGATAGATCGCTCGATGGCGGCGCCTTAGACCCACCACGCAAAACCAAACGCCAAATTCATTCACCACACCTCATGCCTCCTCTGCTGGCTTGAGCCAGCTCCCCCGTCAGACACCGCCTTCAGGCGGTGGCACGTGGCCCCCCCGCGTCCAGCCCGGTGCCACTGCTGGCTTGTCCAGCAGTGGCTCAAAGCCAGCAAGTTTTGCGTCCAATTCACCGTAGTATTTGATCGATCGCTCGATCGCGGCGCCTTAGACCCACCACGCAAAACCAAACGCCAAATTCATTCACCACACCTCATGCCTCCTCTGCTGGCTTGAGCCAGCTCCCCCGTCAGACACCGCCTTCAGGCGGTGGCACATGGCCCCCCCGCCTCCAGCGTGGTCCCCGCTGTTCAAAGATGATCGCCGTCCCCCGCACTCGCGCCTCCCTGCGAAAACACCTTTCCTGAAGCGGCAATGCCGCGCCCATCCCAGACACGGGCAACGCCCAAGCGTCGGCGTTCCACTGCCATCGGTCGCCGTAAGCCGCGCCCATCCCAGACTCGGGCAACGCCCAAGGTCCAACGCCCAAAATCAAACCCAGTGCCGAAGGCCCGCCCCATCGCCACCCCGCCCCCGCCCCCTCGCCCCAAAGGGGCAAAACACGACAGCCCTGGGCAACGC
>JALHPA010000484.1 GCA_022842745.1 Pirellulales bacterium | reverse complement strand
AGCGAAACGAACTCGGCGCCGGGGTCCGTTCAGCGGATGCCATGAACAAGCCATGCCGCAGCCAATCCCTACGCCGCTAATGCTAGCTTTGCATAGGCCGGTTCGGGGTTTATGTGTCCGCGTGGATGTGGAGGAATTTGGCATGAGCTTCGGCACAAAGATTTATCGACTAGGGGCGCTGTTGTTGGTGGCTGCGGTTGCAAGCGGCGGTTGCGGGCCGAATGGACAGTCGCTGTGGAGCGACTTGGACGATAGTTCGACAGAAGTCGGACTCGACCTGAAACAAGGTCCCGAAGCATTGGAATGGCTCAAAGCGAACAAGAACGAATCCGCCCTCGCCTCGAACCGTTTTCTGGAAACACCGAATGCAATTCGGTTCGTGGAGCGGCTGTACGCGGCGGGCGCTGCCAAGGTGATTGTGGCGCAAGACAGCATCCAGTCGGACCCTGGGACATTGAGGGCTGAAAACGGACCGTATGCCGACGCGCTCGTCGTGTCGCTCCCGACCGATCCGTCCAAGCGGGCCGCGGTTTGGAAACTCTGCCGGGCAGAAATTCGACGGGAGCACCTGGATCCGGGGGAAAGCACGATCGAAGACGACGTTTTTTTGTGGTGGGACTAGCGATCGCGGCTACGACTCGGTCTTGGAATTCGGTGCCAGGCGATCGGCGACAAGGGGCGATTCTGAGACCCCGACCCCTGGCCCTGCGCCGCGGGTTCCCTTGACTCGCCCTGCGGATTGTGGTTTGGTAGCCGCCGTTTTTTCGGTCTTTCCGCCTTCCCAGGCATTTTTCGACCCCCCGCCGCACTTTTTTCAATCTCCCCTGTGACGCCCGGCGGCTCGGGCGGCAACAGATTCTACGGAACGGCGAAAGGATGCGTCGGCCGACCCCGAGCGGCGCGCAGTAGCAGGCGTGAAACTCACCGAGTTATCCGACGAACAACTGGCTGCCCTGGCCGCGCGCGAAGGGTCCGACGGACCCGCGTTCACGACGATCGTGGAGCGATTTCGCGAGCGGGTATGGCACATTTGCTTTCGTTTGATGAGCAACGAACATGACGCCAACGATGCCGCCCAGGAGGTTTTTGTCCGTTTGTTCCTGCATCGCGACAAATTCGAGGGCCGCTCGAAGTATTCCACCTGGGTTCACGGAATTTCCGTTCGCACCTGTCTCACCCTTCGGCGAGGGCGAGGGCGGCGGCACAAACACGAACACACCGTCGCCGACGATCAAACGCTGCCCGAAGCGGAAGCCCGATCGTCGGCCGCGCCGGGATTGGCGCTGGATGTCAACCACATGTTGGAATCGCTGGATGAAGAGGACCGGGCGTTGTTGCTGTTGAAATACGGCGAATCCTACAGCCACGAGGAACTGGCCGAGATGTTCGGCCTGTCGGTTTCGGCTTGCAAGATGCGCATCAGCCGTGCCCGCGACAAGCTGCAAGAGAAGTTCTCCCAATAAACACTGAACCCGCGGCCCGCGCCGCGGTCCAGCGCGATCCGCACAAGCCCACAAAACTAGGAACTGATTCAAGGTATTACCGCATGCCGCGAGACCTGTTGGCCGAGCTGGCCGAATCGGCAGTTCCCCCCCCGCCGCCAACCTTTGAGCGGTCGCTCCACGAGCGGCTCAATCAGCGACTGGTCGTACACCAGGTTTTGGACCTGATTTTGAAAGGGAGTGGATACACGATCTGGCACTTGGCCTGCGGACTGGTGGGACTTTTACGACTCACAATCACCGGCAAGTTCGAACCCGATCCCAAACCGGGAGCGGGTTCAGCGCCCGACGCTTGACGGTTTTTTTGGAACAGAGCGGGCAACCCAAGGGGGGATCGCGGACAGACGATCCCACGCATCTCAATCCTAGCGATTGAAAGGAGTATGAACGTGGCCAACGAGATTACGACGAGCGCGGAATCAACCGCCGATTTGGTGTCGAGCAGCAAAGGAGCGCTGTTGGACAGCTTTACTCAGGCATTTCAGCAAGTCATTCAGCTCGCCCCGAAGCTCGTGGCGATGGTGGTGGTGCTGGTGGTGGGCTATGTGCTAGCGCGGATCGTAGCCCGCGCGGTGACGCTGTTGAGCGAAAAGCTTGGTCTACAAACCGCCGCCGACCGCAGCGGACTGGCCGAATCGATGCAGCACATGGGCATTCGCCGCAATGTCCCCACGATCGTCGGCACGATCGTGTTCTGGCTGTTGATGTGCGTGTTTCTCACCGCGGCCTTCAACATTTTGAACCTGCCGGACGTTTCCGCCGCCATGGCCAAGGTGGTCAACTACATTCCGAACCTGCTGGTGGCCACCGTGGTGATCGTGGTCGGCTTGCTGGTCGCCAGCTTCCTGCGCGGAGTGGTAGCGACAAGCGCCGATCGATTGGGAATCAGCTACGCCGAGCACCTGGCCAACGGCTTTTACTACGTCCTGGCGCTGGTGACGTTCCACGCTGCCCTCACCCACCTGGGAATGCAGTTGGAATTGCTCGAACGGATGGTCCTGATCGCCTTTGGAGCGCTGGCGGTCGGCTTCGGCCTGGCCTTCGGTCTGGGCGGGCGGGACGTGGTGGGGGGCATCCTCGCCGGATACTACCTGCGCCAGCGGCTGCAAGCCGGAGATCGGGTGACGGTCGGTCGAATGGAAGGCAAGGTGCGGGAAGTCGGGCCGGTAGCCACCATCATCGAGACCGATGAAGAGGGCTTCCTCAATCGCCACAGCGTTCCCAACACCAAAATGCTCAATGAAGCGGTTCGCTAACTAGCCCCGCTCCAATAGCGGCAAATTCCGGGACGCTCCGCGGCCAACGGCGCTGCGGAGCGTCCCTTCTTTGTTGAGACGCTCCATCTTCCGCCCCCCTCCGTGGCGACGACCCTCTGTTCCGAGCAACGGCCGGTCGCTGGCAGCCTGCTAGCTTGGCCACTATAATCCGCCCAGTTCGCGGTTCGCGCAAGCCCGCGGCTTCTGTCCGGCTCACTCCTTTTCGTTTACCCCGAGAGTCTGTCGATGGCCATTGGATTTGGCATTGTGGGCTGCGGCATGATTGCCAAGTTCCACGCGCGGGCCATCGAGGAAATCCGCGGCGCGCGGCTGTTGGCCTGCTTCGACGCGGTTCCCGCCGCGGCCCGGCGATTCTCCGCCGAAACCGGTTGCCGCTACTACGAGCGACTTGAGGAACTGCTGGCCGACCCGGCGATTCAAGTGGTAACCATCGGCACCCCCAGCGGCGCGCATCGCGATCCAGCGGTCGCCGCCGCCGCGGCCGGCAAACACGTCATCGTCGAAAAACCCCTGGAAATCACGCTCAAACGGTGCGACGCCATCATCGACGCCTGCCAGCGGCACGGCGTGAAACTGGCCACGATTTTTCCTTCCCGGTTTCACGACGCCAGCTTGGAATTGAAGCGTGCGATCGACGGCGGCCGTTTTGGCCGCCTGACCCTGGGCGACGCGTACGTCAAGTGGTACCGCACCCAGCAGTACTACGACAGCGGCCAGTGGCGCGGGACCTGGGAATTGGACGGAGGGGGGGCGTTGATGAACCAGGCGGTTCACAGCGTCGATCTGCTCGCCTGGCTGATGGGGCCGGTCGAAACGGTAACGGCGCAGTGCGCCACCTTGGCCCACGAGCGAATCGCCGTCGAGGACAATCTCGTTGCCACGCTGCGGTTCGCCAATGGAGCGTTAGGAGTGATCGAGGCCAGCACCTCGGTTTATCCCGGTTATTTGAAGCGAATCGAAATCCACGGTTCCGAAGGCAGCGCCGTCTTGGAAGAAGAAGACCTGCGCACTTGGGACTTTGCCAAGAAAAATC
>JALHPA010000483.1 GCA_022842745.1 Pirellulales bacterium | reverse complement strand
AACTCCACCGGGAGGAGTTTTCGGATCTGGGGACATTCAAGGGGACGATGACGAGTGCAGGGTGCGCATTGCTGTTGATTGGCCTGGCAGCGATGGTCGCGGCGGCCGCGGCGGCCCGCTTTTTCAAACTGGCAGGACTGGGTTGGCTGGCTGGATTGCTCGATTATTGGCCGCATCTGCTGCTGGCGATGCTAGCACTGTTCTTACTTTTGCAGTCGGTTTTGAAACTGGCCGAGCGATCCACCTCGCCCGATCGCACGCCGCCCAACCAGGCGCCGTAGCGGACCGATCGTATCGATGGCGCAAAGTTTTTCGCGCCGATGGTCGATATCGGATGCGGGGTAGATCTCTTTTTGCATCCATCATTCCTTCGCAGGTAATGCATGCCGACCCGCCGGCTTGCGCTCGGACTAGCGACGGCCTCACTCTTGGGGTTGGGCGGATGTTCGTTGCCTCGCGGCCCGATTCCGTGGGAGTCCGTCCTTCCACGATCCCTCCGTCCGGCGCAGGATTGTTGCGCGACAGATCAGTGCCAGGGTGATCAGTGCCAGGGGGAGCCATGCCGGCGGCATTGGTTTCACCGGTGGCAGCATCCGGTCGAGGTGCGCGAGGTCGGTCCACCGGTAGCGAAATTTCACCCGGTGCCGACCTATCCGGCTTTGCACCCCCCCCGCCCGAACGCGGCGCTGGAGCCAGCCGGTCACAGCGATTCGCCGCCGGATGTCGCGTTTGAACTTCGCCCGGAAGCACACGATTCCCGCAAGCACGATTCCCGCGACGGCCGGCCTGGCCTTTCCGGCCCTTCTCTCGCTGATCCTCCCGCGATTCTGCCGAACCTCGACCGGTCCGGATCTGCCGACGCTACCTAATGCACCTGATGGCTTGAGGTTGCGACCGGAAAAATACAGCGCCCCCTCGATAAGCTGGGCAGCCTATACCGGCGCGGGTCCTGGTCTCTTAAGCGCGTTTGCATGCGGGACCGATTCTAACCAGCGTGCGTCGCACCGCGGTGGCTCGCGCGGCCCTTTTCTCAATGGAGGGGGCCTGGGCGCCACTTTGCAGCAGGCAATCACCCGCCTTTGGAAATCGTCGACCCGCCCTCATGCGCTTTCCTTCCGCTCGCCGCCTGCTCCGCTCCGCCCGCAAGCCTGTGTTCTGTTTCGCCCTCGGCGCTGGAGCCGCGCTGGGGGTTTTTACCGACGACCTGTCGGCCAGCGAACTGCGCCGCACGGCGATCGTGCAGGCGGTCGAGAAGGCGCGGGACGCGGTGGTCAACATTCATGGCCAAAAGACGATCACCTCGGGCGAAGACGCCGCGCCCCGCGGCGACGCTCCGCGGCGCGTGAATGGAATGGGGACCGGGGTGGTAGTGGACGAGCGGGGGTACATCCTGACCAATCACCACGTGGTGGAAGGGGTGAAAAAGATCGAAGTGACGATGGCGGACAAGACGACGCACGTCGCGCGGCTGATCTCCAGCGACCCCGTGACCGACCTGGCGATCATCAAACTAAACCTGCCGGACAAGCTCCCGGTGATCTCGATCGGGAGCAGCGCGGATCTGATGATCGGCGAGCCGGTGATCGCAATGGGGAACGCCTTCGGGTACGAACACACCGTGACCCGCGGCATCATCAGCGCCCTGCATCGCGGAGTACAGGTCAGCGACGCACAGAGCTACGAGGATCTGATCCAGACCGACGCCAGCATCAACCCAGGCAATTCCGGCGGCCCGCTGATGAACATCGACGGGCAGATGATCGGAATCAACGTCGCGGTTCGTGCGGGGGCCCAGGGGATCGGGTTCGCGATTCCGGTCGATAAGGCGATGGCCATCGCGGCCGACCTGATGAGCATTCAGCGGTTGGAGAATCGCTGGCACGGCCTGATCGCCAAGCCGGCGGAGAGCGGCGGAGGCCTGGTCGTTCAAACGGTGGAGAAAGAGAGTCCGGCCGCCAAGGCGGGGATCGAACCGGGCGACGTCTTGCAGCGCGTCGGCGGCACGGACCTGGTCCGGGCCTTGGACCTGGAACGGGCGCTGTTGGGACGCAAATTGAACGAGGATTTGGCCCTGGATGTCCGCCGCAGCGACGAACCGGTGCAAGTCAACCTGCAATTGGCCCAGCGAAGCCGGACCGTGTCCCCCGAGCGGACCGACCCCGTGTGGGACACCTTGGGACTGAAGTTGGCGGCGATCGCCCCGCAGAAGTTCAAGCAATACAACAGCCGCTATCGGGGCGGGCTGGCCGTTTCGTCAGTGCGACCCGATAGCGCCGCGGCAAAACAGGGGATCCGCCGAGGCGACGTGCTCGTGGGAATGCACGTCTGGGAAACGATCTCCCTGGAGAACGTCGACTACATCCTCAATCGACCCGATTTCACCGAAATCGAGCCGCTCAAGTTCTACATTCTAAGGCAAAGCGACACCGGCGGCAGCGAGATTCTCTGGGGACATCTTCCCGTTTCGGCACAAAAACGGTAGAGTTCCTCCCCGCGTCGCCCGTCGCTAGGAGATTGCGAGTTTTCCCATCGGCGGACCCGCGAAAGCCCGATTGCAACCGCGAAGCGGAGTCTGCGCTTGCCCTGCGGCTTTTGTCCACCCAATAATCCCCTGGATCGTTCCGTGTTCAACTCGCCACCGCAGACGTTTCCGGGCGGACTATCGGTCGCATGGAATCTGAGCTTCTCCTCTGGCTTCGGCGCAGGCTTCCGGACCACCCGTGCTTGCGGCTGGGGCCCGGTGACGACGCCGCCATTCTTCGGCTGGGCGACGGCGGGCAATGCGCCGTCACTGTCGACCTCCTCACCGACGGCGTCGACTTCGTCCTACGAGACACAGACCCGCGCCGCATAGGGCACAAGGCGCTGGCGGTTAATCTCAGCGATTTGGCGGCGATGGCGGCGCGTCCGCTGGCGGTCGTGGTGGCATTGGCGCTCCCGCGACACGGCGGGCTGGAAATCGCCCAGCAGCTTTACGAGGGGCTGCTGCCGCTGGCGGAACAGCACCAGGTCGCCATTGCCGGCGGGGATATCAATAGCTGGGACGGTCCGCTGGTCATCAGCATTACGGCCTTGGGGGAACCGACCGCCGCGGGCCCCTTGCTCCGCAGCGGCGCCAGGCCCGGCGACCGGATCTTGGTGACTGGCTGTTTTGGGGGAAGTATTCTGGGCCGGCACTTGGATTTTCAGCCGCGGGTCGCCGAGGCTCTGCACCTACAGCAGCAGTACGAATTGCATGCTGGCATCGACGTTAGCGATGGATTGTCGCTGGATCTGGGGCGGCTGGTCGAAGCGAGCCGGTGCGGAGCGATCGTCGACGTGGGGCGAGTGCCGATCGCGGCGGCGGCCCACCAACTGACCCTGGAGCAACCTGCCGGTCCTACCCCGCTGGAGCACGCGCTCGTGGATGGCGAGGACTTCGAGCTGATACTTGCCGTACCCCCGGCCGAAGCCCAACGGTTGCTGGTCCATCAACCGCTGCTCGAAGCCCCCTTCCCCTCAGTGCCATTGACCGACATCGGCGAATTTGTAGCCCACCCGGGACTTTGGCAGCGTGACGACCAGGGGCGCATCCACCCTCTCGCTCCGCGCGGCTTTGAACACTCGTTCCGTTAGCGGGGTTTCCGTTAGCGCGGCTTGCCGCGACTGAGCCTAACCCATCGGCAGGTCGCACGGCCTTCGATGCGAGAGCGCTTGTCGCCTATTGGTCGTCGTCGGCTTCGATTTGGCCGCCGCCGCGCATTCCGGACTTCCATTTCCCGAGCGTGACTTGCTTTTTGATTCGATTCCCGTCCTGTGCGATTTCCATCTCGA
>JALHPA010000482.1 GCA_022842745.1 Pirellulales bacterium | reverse complement strand
ATCGCCCCCTCATGGCACTTGCAGACGCGTTAGCCCTTCGCCCCCGCCCGATCCGGGCCAACCGCTCCCGCCAGCGTAATCAAGTTGATCTCGGGCGGGCAACAAAACCGCAGCGGCGGCGTCACCGTCCCCAGCCCGCGCGACACATACACCTTGGTGGCCTCCGTCTCGACCAATCCCCGCAAGTACTTCTGACCATACTGCGAAGGAACGATCGGCGCCCCGACCACTGGCAGCACAACCTGCCCCCCGTGCGTATGACCCGAGAGGACCAGCGACACCCGCTGGTCGTCGATCGACTCGACCGTGTCCGGATTGTGGCTCAACAGCAAGCACGCGTCGTCGTCGGTTGCGTCTCCCAGCGCCGCTCCCAAATCCTGCCGCGCCGTCCACAAGTCGTCGACGCCCCCCAGACGCAGCCGCGCTCCGCCCTTGCGCAGCCACACCCCCCGGTTCTTCAATTCCACGATCCCATTTCCCTCCAGACAGGCGCTCGTCAACCGCCCCCCGTGCCAATGGTCGTGGTTCCCCAGCACGGCATACACTCCCAACGGCGCTTTCAATTTCCCCAGTGCGTTGGCGCACGGATAGATGAACTGCGGCCCGCGGTGGATGTAGTCCCCCCCCAGCAAAATCAAATCGGGCGCAAGCGCGTTGGTCCGAGCTACCACGCGCTCGATGTATTCGATCCCTGTAAACGGTCCGTGGTGCAAATCCGTCAGAAACGCGATCCGCATTCCCACGAATGGCGCCGCTACCCGCGGCGTCTCGATCGTCTCCTTCACCACCCGTAGCCAGCTTGCCTCCAGCGCCGAGTAGGCTCCCAGCCCTGCCCCCACGGCCGCGGCGGTCCAGAGGGCGCGCTTCAGAAACCGACGCCGCGATCTTCGCCCCACCGGCGCCGTTGTCTTGGAAGCCTGCCCAGCCTGCTCCTCCAAGGCTTGCGACGCGTCGGCGATGGGCGCCTCCCGCCCGGCGTTTTTCATGGTTGCTCCTCAAACATCACCGCCAGGGGGTCACGCAGCCGCCGCCGGCCGCGGTTCCAACACTCGCTTTGATTCCTCGACGCGGCCTTCTTTAACCTTAGATCCCGCTGGGCAACCGCGCGATTGGAGCTTTCACGACACCAGCCCCTTCGTGACCAGCATGAACACGTCTTCCAGCGTCGGGTCCTTGTCGGCAAAACTCCGCATCCGCACCCGCTGCCGCGTCAATTCATCTAGTAAATCGGCGACCACCTCGTCGCTGCCGTCCAGCTCCACCATCGCCCGCATCCCGTCCACTTGCACGTCCCGCGTCGCCGGGTTCGAGCGGATGACCCGCAGCCCTAGCTCCATTTGATCGACAAACTTGATCTCGATGTGCCGATTCCGCCGGATCCGCCGGTACACGTCCTCCATCGGCCCGTGCATCAGCAACTGTCCTCGTTCGATGATCCCCACCGAAGTGCAAATATCCGCCAGCTCGCTCAAAATATGGCTCGATACCAGAATCGTCTTCCCCATCCGGCGCAGTTCTTTCATCAGCGCCTTGAATTCCAGCCGCGCCCGCGGATCCAAGCCGCTCGACGGCTCGTCGAGCACCAGCAGCGGCGGATCGTGGACCAGCGTCTTGGCCAGGCAGAGCCGCTGCTTCATCCCCCGCGACAGGCCGTTCACAAAATCGTCACGCTTGTGCGTCAGGTCCAATAGCTCTAGCACGTCCCCGATCACCTGCTTCCGCCGGGCCCGCGGAATCCGATACGCAACCGCGAAGAAGTCCAGAAACTCCCACACCCGCATCCCGTCGTACACGCCAAAATTGTCCGGCATGTACCCCACGCACCGCCGCACTCCCAACGGGTCGCGCGTCACGCTATGGCCGTTGATGACTCCCTCGCCGTGGGTCGCCTTCAAGAGCGTCGCCAAAAAACGGATCGTGGTGCTTTTTCCCGCCCCATTCGGGCCAATGAAGCCGAACAGTTCCCCCTTGTTGATCTTTAGGTTCAACCGCTCGACCGCGGTAAACTCTCCATACCGTTTGCCAAAGTCGATCAACTCGATCATCGGCGTCGCGCTGGCCGCTTTCGCGGCGACGGTCGCCGCCTGCCGCGCTGTGGCCGGGTCGGCGCCCCGCCCCGCCGGCGCATTCCCATCGGCGGAATGCACCCCATCGGCCGACTCGGATCGAGCCCCTGCCGGCCGCTGCCGTACGGGATTCGAGAATGAAGGTACGTCGTGCGTCATTCGTCCTCCGGCTCGGCCGGCTCCTCCTTAAAGTCTAGCAGGCAGTTCACGTCGGCCTTCGGCGGCCGCCGCGTCCCGGCGCGCAAATGCGCCACCAGCAGCCCCGCCGAACGATCATTCTGGGCCGCTTCCGGAGTCACCGTCACTCCTGGCAACGCTTCGTCGATCGTCGCGATCAAGCGGATTTCGCCCGGCCCCATGCTGGCTGTCTTCTGCGCCAGGCTCAACAGGTGATTCAAATGGACCTTCCCGCTGCCCACGTCGGTTTTCACCGCTTCCGGTTTCGCCGCTGAATTCGCCGTCAGGTCGTCCCACGGCTTCAAAAGCGACTGCTTCGGGTTCGGCGCGATAACAAAATTCACCGCCGCCCCCCCTCCCGCCGCCAGCTCGCCAATCCACGCCGTCTCCACCGCTCCATTCCTCCCCAGCCGGATCAAACCCGCGTTTTTCAGCCGGAACTTCGTCCGGTTAAAAACGTCCCGCCGCCCCTCCTTCTCCACGTAGGAGATCGCTCCCCCTAAATCGAACATCTGTTCGCTGTGCAGCATTGATGTCGAGTTCGAGTTCACTACGAATCCGCTCAGCGTCGCCTGCGACTCGTCCCGCCGGCTGGTCACCGTGTCCACCGTCTGACCATACGCCCGCCGAAACTCGGGATCGCCAAACGGCAGCGCCAGCGCGTCCTTGTCCTCGAACGTGATGTCGTAGGTCGTCGTCAGCGACGAATATAAGGCCGTGTACCGCGTCACCAGCGCCCGCGGATAATCGCCATGCGCCTCGATCAACGCCACCTCGGTCTGCGACCGCGCGAATCCAATGTCCAGTTGCGCCAACCGGATCACCGCCATCGCGCACGCCACCGCGATCGCCGGCGCCGCCACCCACGCCCACTCCAATCGTCCCAGCGCTCGGAACACCAACCAGTTCAAAGGCGCAAGCACCGCCAGATACACCGCCAGCACAAACACCACGAACGTCCCCGTCGGGATCTTGATCCCTGCCGCCTCCCGCAACGATGCCCGCGCCGCGCTCGCCATCCCCTTCGTGTCGTTCCAGCCGCCAATCCCCGACAGCGTTGCCTTTCCGATCGGGTCCGCATCGTCCAGTTGGCCGTTCGTGTCGGAGAGCTCGGTCGTCGCAGCAAATTCCTCTCCGTTCGACCCCGGTAGACCCTTCAACCCTTCGGCCAGGAACGCCCCCTCATCGTCCAAGTCGCGGCTCAGGTATCGTAGCGACGTGGTCAGCATCGGATCGAGCGTGCGATCCGCCGTTCCCGTCCACTCCGACCACCGCACCGCCGCCCCCGACAACGTCGGCGCGGCATAGAATTCCCGCGGCGGCCGCCGCAGCAGCACCGCGTTAAAAAATCCGTCAAATCCCACCCAGTTCAACAGCGTCGCCTGCCCAATCCGAAACGACGTCACCGCCACCCGCCCGCGACCCACGGACCGCTCCACCACCTGTTCCGCCGTTCCGGGCACGTAGTCCGCCCCCGGCTGCTTGATCAAGGCCACCGTCGACCAGGGCCGCGGCGGCAATAGCCGCGCCGGCGCCGCGGTCTGCCGCTTGGGAGTCGTCCATCCCGCCCCC
>JALHPA010000481.1 GCA_022842745.1 Pirellulales bacterium | reverse complement strand
TGGACTGTTTTGTGGCGATGTTGGGAGTCCACGT
The DNA here is from genome assembly GCA_022842745.1 of Pirellulales bacterium. Taxonomy (GTDB): domain Bacteria; phylum Planctomycetota; class Planctomycetia; order Pirellulales; family JALHPA01; genus JALHPA01. The sequence goes on along the minus strand of JALHPA010000481.1, from coordinate 3,785 downwards.
GGGTCTGGCCTATTCGAACTCCCGGACTGCGGTCGCGGTGAGCTTGGGGACGGTGCTGTTTCTGTTTTTGGGAGTGGCGACAAGCATGCGGATCATGGTGGCGTTCAGCGGGTCGTTTGAAACCCAGCTCCCGGCGTTTCTGGCGGCGATTGTGGGGGGAAGTTTGGGTTTGTACGCGGCTTTGGGAGTGCGGAACCCTTCGGGGGCGATTGCGTTGGCGGCTTTCACATGCCCGGCGGCGACGTTTGTCGCCATTACCAGCTTTCTGAACCGGGATACGCTGGGAGTATTTGGGATTGCGGCATTGGCTTATGGCTTCGCGACGGCGGCGATGCTGATCCCGGCGATTCACGAATTTGACGTGGCCACGGGTCGGACGACGAGCGGAGGAGATTGAAGAATCGGGGGGCGGGAGAGGGGGCGGGCACTGGCGCTGGCTCCCAGGTTTCAAGATGGAGGATTGGGGCGCGATGGAGAGGGGCTTTTTGTTGGCCGCAGCGGAGGTCTCGCTGCTAGCATGCTAGTCTTGAGCGGCATTTTCGGTAGAGCTTGCCGATCTTACTCAACTGTTGCGACCGGCTCGTCCGATACTAACGTCACCGCCAAAGCACGGACTCTCCGCGGTGGGAGTGTGCGCGGGATTATGGACGAGGCCAAAGTAGGTTCAACCATGTCGTTCACGAGAATGAAATCGTGGCTTCTCCTTACGGCGATCGCCCTGTTGGGAGGGACGCGCGCCGAGGCGCAGCATTGGACGCCTTTTGGCCCCATCGATTGGCAGTCCGACTACAACTGGTTTGCCCCCCCCGATCTGAGCCAGTACGGGAATGGCCCTTCGGCGAACGAAGGGATGTTCTTTCAGTACGACCGGCTGATCTGGGCCGTCAATGGTCCCAAGGGAACCCCGATCGGCAGTCCGGCGGCCGAACGGACGGTGTTCTTGCCGACCGATCCGGCGTTGCCGTTCAACGGCGACACCATCGTCTATCAGAATGACGTAAGCAATTGCTTCGCGGAGACGGAATTCGTGTGGGGCAATCGCTACGAATTGGGCTACGTGGTGGACGACCAGGGGTGGTTGTTCAGCATCTTCCACATCCACACGCAGGACAAGCAGTACGCCAACCGAGACGTGCAGGTGGCGTTCAATGATCCGTTAGGGGTCACGTTTGGCTGGGTCGATCTGAACGGCGACTTCTACGACGACGATTTGAACGGCAACAATATCTATGGTCGTCCCTTGGACGGCAACGGCGACGGAACGATCGAGAATGTCGACATTCCGCCGCTGTTCGGATTTCCGACGAACGGCGTCTTTGGCCCCACGGACTTCAACGACCGAACCTTCACGCCGGTATATTTCTCCACGATCAACGCCCAGAATCGAACCACAATGGCTGGGTCGGAATTGATGAAAATCTGGCGGCAGGCGCCCGGTCACAACGGCGGCGTGTTCGAGTGGATGCTCGGTGTGCGGTACATGAACATGACCGACCGGTTCAACGTGTCCGCAGTCGCGCCCCGGGCGCAGATCGACGTGTTCCGGCCGCATGTTATCGACGAACTCATGCTTTCCTCACGCATTAACAACCATCTGGTGGGTCCGCAATTTGGCGTCCGATGGTTCAATATCCGCGGACGCTGGCGGTTCACCACGGAAGGGCGATTCATGGCGGCGGCCAACTTCCAGCAAGCACGGGTGAACGGACAGTACTTCTCCGCCGCTCCAACGCAATTTCGATCTCGAGCAGGAGCTGTTGCAGCGGTCCCGGTCCCGGGCACGCTGACGAACCTTTATTCGACCGCCTTCAAGGACAACACCACCGAAGAGACCTTCGCGCCGACGGGAGAATTGCGGGTGGACGTGTCGTACCAGTTCACCAAGTCGGTGGCGTTTCGGATGGGTTATACGGGAATGATCGCGGGGGGCGTCGGGCGGGCCAGCCGACGGGTGGACTACACGCTGCCGAACTTGAGCGTGCTGGACGGCAACAAGGCTGAATCGTTGATCGTCAATGGATTCAACTTCGGTTTCGAGATCAACCGTTAGTCTCGAGTGGCCAATACAAACGGCAGGGTCGGGAGCTACACGTTGCAAACGGCGCTGCGGGATGGAGGGAACACCGCAGGAAGGCGGACAGCCGGAGGACTGGGAAGTCCGCGACCGCGCGGTAGGGCACAGGGTTGGCTGGTGGACCAACCGACGACGGACGGAGCGCCGGTCTGGTTGGACGCTGCCCGCCCGATCGCAGCTTGGCTCGCGACTTTGCGGCTCGCTACTTTGCAACCGCGAGCTTACGGAGTTCCTCCAGTTCGCCGCCCAGGCGATGCCTGAGGGGGCTTTCCGGCCGCAACTCTTCCAAGAGCGCTTCCGCCTTGGCAAACGTTTCGTCGCTCAGATTGCGATCTTTGAACAGATTCCGCCAACTACTCGAGACTTCACGTTCGGTGAGCAAGCTTGAATCCTCTGAGGGTTAAAGAGACCCACCCCAATTGATTATTCTAGTCCTGTCCGCAGGGCTTGCAAGCGATTTTGATTCGGAGGGCATCGCCGGCCCCGATGAAACGGGTGCGGCGGGACCGATGGAGGTCGTCGATGGAAGGCAGAAAATCGAGAACCTGGTTGGGCTTGATCCCCACAGGGAATTCGCGAATAACCAGATTGGACGGGGACGATTTTGAGGGGCGACGGTTCGGTGGAACGCAACTTGCCGGTTTGATGAAGGGTCTGCTGCCGCGGTGTTGCCAATTCCCGAGGGGGCTTCTATGCTACGGGCGTTTGTCCAGTCCGGGGGACCGACTACAGTCGAGGGTCGCCGAGCGTGATTTCTAGCGTCGGCCAACGACGGACAAGAGAAAGCTCCGTGGTTGTCCGCCCGGCGCTTACGAATCGCGATCGCGATCGATTCGTGCGATTGCCGTGGAGCATCTACGCTGGGGATCCGCTGTGGGCGCCGCCGCTATTGTTCGAGCGGAAGGCGTTCGTGAATCCGCGGAAGCACCCGTTTTACAAGCATGGGGCCGCGGCGCTGTTTCTGGCGACGCAAGAGGGGCGGGACGTGGGGCGGATTCTGGTGGCCGACGATCCGCATTTCAATTTTCAGCAGCAGTCGAATACCGGCTGCTTTGGGATGTTTGAATCCGTGGACGATCCGTTGATCGCACAGGCCCTGTTGGAGGCCGCGGCAACCTGGCTGCGAGAACGGGGACGGGACAGCATTCTAGGGCCGATCGACTATTCCACGAATTATACGTGCGGTCTACTGGTGGACGGTTTCGACACGCCACCGCGGCTGATGATGAACCACCATCCCCGGTACTACGAGCCGTTGCTTTTGGGCTGGGGCTTGCGCAAGGCGAAGGATCTGTTGGCATGGTGGTTTGAACCGAATCCGCAGATCGAGGCGTGGCGTCCACGGGTGGAGCGGTTGGCGGCGCGGAGCGGCGTTCACGTGCGGCCGTTTGTGCGCAGCGACGTGGTGGCGGAGGTGGAGCGCTGCAAGCACCTGTACCACGAGTGTTGGAAGGACAATTGGGGGTTCGTGCCGATGTCGGACGCGGAGTTCGAGGACATGGCGCGGCTGCTGTGGCACGTGGCCTTGCCGGAGCTGTTGCTGGTGGCGGAATCGGACGGGCGGCCGGTGGGATTCTCGATGACCTTGCCGGATTTCAACGAGGCGACGCGGCCGCTGAATGGCCGATTGTCGCGGTTCGGGCTGCCGATTGGCCTGTTGCGGCTGCGGTCCAATCTGAAGCGGATCAAAACCGGGCGGCTGTTGGCGTTG
>JALHPA010000480.1 GCA_022842745.1 Pirellulales bacterium | reverse complement strand
TGTGTCGCGCGGGCTGGGGACGGTGACGCCGCCGCTGCGGTTTTGTTGCCCGCCCGAGATCAACTTGATTACGCTGGCGGGAGCGGTTGGCCCGGATCGGGCGGGGGCGAAGGGCTAATGCGTCGGCAAGGGCCATGAGGGGGCGAGGCGCCAGGGAATTTACGGCGGGGCAAGGAGCCGCGAGCGCAGGCATGGCGGGGGGGAAAAAGGCACGCGCGCGATATTTGGTTCCGGGATTCTTGGCGGGAGCGGCTGCGGCGTACGCATTGGCGGCGGCGGCCGGGTTGTGGCCTCGGTCGCTGTTGTTGGGGAATACGGCGAAACTGGCGCTTGGGGTGTGGTGTTTGTCCGTGCCGATTGGGACGGGGCTGGGGCTATTGATCGCGCGGACGGACTTGCCGGGGCGAATGGGGGGGGCGTTGTTGTTGGGCGGATTGATGGCGACGCCACTGTACTTGCAGTGCGCGGCATGGCAGGCGGGGTTTGGCGTGGACGGTTGGTTTACGCAATGGATGACGCCCCAGGCGGCGCGGCCGTGGCTGGAGGGTTGGCCGGCGGCGATCTGGATTCATGGCGTCGCGGCGGTTCCGTGGATCGCGCTATTCGTGGGAGTCGCGGCGCGGACCGTGCCGCCGGAGCTGGAGGAGGTGGCGCTATTGGACGGGTCGGCGGGGAGGGTGTTCGCGGCGATCACTCTGCGCCAGGCGGCGCCGGCGATCGCTCTGGGAGCGCTGTGGGTGGGGTTGACGGTCGCGGGGGAAATGACCGTAACGGATTTTTTCGTGATCCGGACGTACGCCGAGGAGGTGTATACCGAGCTAAACGTCGGCAACTGGGCGAAGATCAACGCGCCAACCGGCGAGAGTGGCGCGCCAGATGGATTACCAGGCGTTGCGGCAGGAGGGGTGTTGATGTGCATCACGATCGCCGCCGGTTGGATGTTGAGCGGGGCCTTGGCCGTGCCGCCGCGGGGCACGCGGGGACGAGAGCTGACGTTTTCCCTAGGAAAGGGCCGGTGGCCGGCAGCCGCGGTCGTGTGGGTGGGGCTGGCGCTGATGCTGGGCGTGCCTTTGGCAAGCTTGATGTATAAAGCCGGTCTGGAAGTCGCGGTCGATTCGGAAGGGGCCCGGCGGGTGTGGTCAGGGGTCAAGCTGGCCGCGGTGGTCGTGGAAGCGCCGCGGCGGTATGCGCGCGAGTTCGGATGGTCGCTGGCAGCGGCAGGATTGGCGACGGCGATGGCCTTGGCGGCGGCGATTCCCCTGGCGTTTGGCGCGCGAAGGGGCAAGTGGCAGCGGCTGGCCGTAATGGCACTGGCGACGGCGGGGCTGGCGATCCCTGGACCGTTAGTCGGGCTGGGTTTGGTACGGTTGTTCGATCTGCCCGGCTGGAGCCTGTTGAACTATCTGGCCGATCGAACGGTGTTTGTGACGGCCCTTGGCCAGGCGATTCGGGCGGGACCGGTGACGCTGTTTTTGGCGTGGCAGGCAATGCAGTCGATTCCGGCAGGGACGCTTGAGGCCGCGGAGGTGGACGGAGCGGGTCCTTGGCGGCGACTTGCGCTGGCGGCGAGGATGCGGTGGCGAGGTTTGGCGTGCGCGGCCGGGGCGACTTGGGTGTTGGCGATGGGCGAACTGCCGGCGACGCTGGTGATCGTGCCTGCCGGGATCGACCCGTTGTCGCGTCACATTTTTGGGCTATTGCACGCCAACGTGGAGGACCAGGCGGCGGGGATTTGCCTGGCGCTGATTGGACTGCACGGGGGAGTAGGTTGGGGGCTATTTCTGGCGTTGAGGAATCGGGCTGTCGCGGGGAATCGGTTGGGCTAAGCCGCCCGCGCGGCGGAGAGGGATCGGGGGTGATTGTGAGCAGCGCAAGTGGGCGGTTTGGATCATTGACGGTTTTTGGCGGGACCGGTACATTCACCGTTTCGTTCTAAGGCGGTTTTTTGGCCGGACGAGGGCGCGAATGGCCTAGCGATGGCGAGCGATTCGCCGGCCGCCGGGAGCAAGCGATCGCCGCGATGCGGAGCGAGCGATTTTCTCTGGCGGCGGTGGACGTTTTCGAAGCGCCCGATCGTTCGATTTACCTTTCATAATGTAAGGACTCATCCCGATGGCGACGGTAACAAAACGGTCGGCGAACAAGGCGGCTGGCGGCGAAAAATCCAGCAGCGGCGACGCTGCCCGCAACGGCGACAAGAAGGCGGGAAAGCTGATTTACTACTTTGGCCAGACGCGCACCGACGGCCGAGGGGAGCAGAAGCAGTTGTTGGGGGGAAAAGGGGCGAACCTGGCGGAAATGACAAGCATCGGGCTGCCGGTGCCGCCGGGATTCACGATCACGACGACCTGCTGCGATTTGTACTACAAGAGCGGCAAAAAGCTGCCGCCGGGGTTGATGGACGACGTGCGGAAGACGGTCGGCGTGCTCGAGAAAGAGACGGGGAAGAAATTCGGGGACGCGCAGAACCCGCTGTTGGTGTCGGTGCGTTCGGGGGCCGCGGCGAGCATGCCGGGGATGATGAACACGATCTTGAACCTGGGCTTGAACGACACGTCGGTGGTCGGGCTGGCGAACGCCACGGGGAACGAGCGGTTCGCGTACGACTCGTACCGCCGGCTGATCAATATGTTCGGCGACGTGGTGGTGGGGGTGGACCACGAGCACTTCGAGGAGGCGTTTGACAAAATCAAGAAAAAGTACAAAGCCAGCGCCGACACGGACGTACCGACGGAAGGGATGATCGAGTTGTGCGACGCCTACAAGAAAGTTTACCTGCACCACTACGGCAAGCCGTTCCCGCAGCAGCCGCTGGAGCAGTTGGAACACTCGATCGAAGCGGTGTTCCGAAGCTGGATGCAGCCCCGCGCGGTGAAGTACCGGCAGGTGGAGAACATCACCGGGCTATTGGGAACCGCGGTGAACGTGCAGTCGATGGTGTTCGGCAATATGGGGGATGATTGCGGAACGGGGGTGGCGTTTACGCGCAATCCGTCCACGGGGGAGAACAAGTTTTACGGCGAGTTCCTGGTGAACGCGCAGGGAGAGGACGTGGTGGCGGGAATTCGTACGCCCCTGCACGTGGACGAAATGCCCAAATGGAACAAGCGGGTGTACCAGCAACTGCTGGAGATCAAAAAGATCCTGGAGGGGCACTACAAGGACGTGCAGGACATCGAGTTCACGATCGAGAAAGGGACGCTGTTCATGCTGCAAACGCGGAACGGCAAACGGACCGGCCCGGCGGCGGTCCGGATCGCGTGTGAATTGGTGAAAGAGAAACTGATCGACGAGGTCACGGCCGTGAAGCGAATTCCGGCCAACGACCTGACGCAGTTGCTGCTGCCGAGCTTCGACCCGGCGGCGAAGAAGCGCGCGGAGGTGCTGACGATTGGATTGCCTGCGTCGCCGGGGGCGGCCGTGGGCAAGCTAGCCTTCACGGCGGCCGAAGCGGTCGCCCGGACCGACGCCGGGGAGCGGGTGCTCTTGGTGCGGAAGGAGACCAACCCCGAGGACATCGACGGGATGCACAAGGCCGCGGGAATTCTGACCAGCACCGGCGGGATGACGAGCCACGCCGCGGTGGTGGCCCGCGGGTGGGGGCGATGCTGCGTGGCCGGGGCCGGCGCGATCTCGATCGACGAAAAGGCGAAGAAGATCACTGTGGGAGGAAAGACCTACACGGCCAAGGACACACTCAGCATCGACGGCTCGACCGGAGAGGTGATGGCCGGGGAGATTGGCACGCAGGAGCCGAAACTGTCGGGGGACTTCGCCACGGTGATGAAGTGGGCCGACAAATACCGCAAGTTGAAAATTCGAACGAACGCCG
>JALHPA010000479.1 GCA_022842745.1 Pirellulales bacterium | reverse complement strand
GGCGCTGGTCGGGGGGCAATTGCAGCAGGTCGTGCCGTTCGAGGGCGTTGAGGGCGCCGAGCCAGTCGCTGTATTGCTGCAGGACATTTCGCAGGCGGGCGTGGTTGGGATCGGCGCGAAGCTGTTCGTCGAAATCGCGGAGTTTTTGCTTGTCTTCCTCGGGCAAGGCGGCGAACTTTTCCAGTTGTTTGCGGAGATCGGTTTTGGCGTCTGGGGCGAGCGAGAGGACTCGCTCGCGGCGAGCGGAGATATTGGCATACGCCGCCGCTGCCTGGGGGGGGGCAGGGGACTGGGACGCCGAGCCTTCCGGGCCATTCTCGAAGAACAGGGCGCTTTTGTCCAACTGATGGAGGAACGCCAGATTGCCGCCGTGGCGGTAGGCGTCGAAATTCTCGATGACGGGGAGATCGCGGAGGAGGGGTTCGTTGCGATCGGGCCACCAGACCACGACGGCCGCAAAGCCGACACTGGCGGCGGCGATCGCCGCTACGAGAGCCGCGATCCAGCGGCGGCGCTTTCGCGCGGGAAGGGCGGTTTGCTCGATCGCCAGATCCTGGGACGCCGCGACGGCGATCATGGCGACCGTGGTGCGCATGAACGACTCTCCCAGTGCCTGGCGAGGGAGTTGGTCGAGCAGGTCCCACGATCCGGCAAGCTGGCGCAACTTGCGGCGGGCGGAATCGTCCGTCGACAACAAGTTCTCGATGCGACGGGCCGATTCGGCGTCCAGTTCGCCGTCCAGATAGGCGACCAGATCTTCGTCGAGGGCGTCGAGTTCGGGTTGGTCGGGTGGGGTCATGAGTCGATCAGGCTAAGCTCGCCGTTGGAGGAAGCTGGCCGGGGTGTCTGTCGCAGAGAGTTGGTTGTTGGGGTGTCAGGGGCGTTTGGAGGTGATTTTTCAGGAGGTATTTTGGAGGGTTATGGCTCCGGTTCGGCGCGTGTTCGAGCGGCGGTCTGGGGTTTGCCCTCGCCGCGATCCAAGTAGGGGGCTAAAACGTCGCGGAGGTTTGCGCGGGCGCGGGAGAGAAGCGATTTGATGGCTTGGGGGGTCATGGACATGGCTTCGCCGATTTCCTCGTAGCTCATGCTTTCGAATTTGTTCAGCAAGACCGCCATGCGTTGGCGCTCGGCCAGGGCGCCGACCGCCTGGCGGACGATATCGCGCATTTCGGCCTTGTCGGCCAGTCGGGCGGGCATGAAGCCGCTGGCGGCGGTGGCCATTTGTTCGATCGTCATGGGCTGGGAGGCGTTTTCATCTCCATGATCGAGGTTGACCTCTTTGCGGCGGGAGCGGTCGCGGCGGGCGTTGGAGGCGACGTTATTGGCGATGGTGAACAGCCAGGTGGAAAATTTCGCGCCGGGGACGTACTTCTTTCGCGAGCGGAAGACGCGCAGGAATACATCCTGGGCCAAGTCCTCGGCCAAGTCGCGGCGGCCGACCTGATGTTCGAGCACAACGACCAAGCGATCCTGATAGCGCAGCATCAACTCCTCAAATGCGCTGGCATCGTCGTCGCGCACTTGCAGCATGAGCCGCACGTCGGGGTCTTGCAGCCGATACCGTTCCGCCGATGATTCCGTGATCGCCAAGCAGTGACCCTGGTTGTCGGGCGTCGTACTATCAGTCAGGCCGGTATTTCGCCGGACGCTCGCTGTTTGTTGAAGAATGGCCTTTGGCCATCCCGCAGCCCGAGACGGTGGTCAACGGGCCGCAAGTATATAAACACCGCGCAAGCTAGTTGGTTTCTGCCGCTTTGGCAGGATCTGGAGGCGTGGCAGACGCCAGTGTTACGAGGGATTCTAATCCGGGGGAGCGGCGACGGCGCAATTGTCCGCAGGCGGCGTCGATTTCGTCTCCTTTGCGCTCGCGGACTTGGACGTTGAGGCCGGCCGTCTCGAGGATGTCGACAAAGCGGCGGACCGCGTTGCGGGAGGGGGTTTGGTACGGGAGACCGGCCACGGGATTGTAGGGGATGAGATTGACGAGCGCCAGCCGGCCGCGGAGCAGGGCCGCCAACTCGCTAGCGTGTTCCGGCTGGTCATTGAGCTGACCGAGGAGGACGTATTCGAAGGTAAGGCGGCGGCCCGAGACTTCGAAGTAGTGGTCGGCGGCGGCCAGGATCGCTGAGAGGCCGGTGTTTTTGTTGACAGGGACCAGGCGGTTGCGCAACTCGTCGTTGGGGGCGTGCAGGGAGACGGCCAATGGGTAGCGGGCGTCTAGCTCGGCCAGGCGGTTCATGGCGGGGGGGAGGCCGACGGTGGAGATCGTGATGCGGCGGTGGCCAATGCCGAGGCCGTCGGGGCTGGTGGCGGCGTTGAGCGCTGGGAGAAGATGGTCGAGATTGGCCAGCGGCTCGCCCATGCCCATAACGACGATATGGCTCAATCGCTCGTGAGGAGGGAGCAAGCGAGCAAGCAAGAGCATTTGCTCGATGATTTCGGTCGACGCGAGGTTGCGAATGACGCCGTCCAGGCCGCTGGCGCAGAAGACGCAGCCCATGGCGCAGCCGACCTGGGAGCTGATGCAGATCGTGCGGCGATGGCCGTCGCGGAGGAGGACGCACTCGATTCGCTGGCCGTCGCGCAGCTCGACCAGCAGCTTTTCGGCGCCGTCGGGGGCGACGGAATGATGGGCCGTCTTCAACGTCCAGAGGCTGAAGTCGGCAGCCAAGGGGGCGCGGAGTGCCTGCGGCAGGTCGGTCATTTCGTCGAACGATCCGGCGCGGCGGTGGAACAGCCAGCGGCGGATTTGCGCGGCGCGGTAAGGGCGTTCGCCGCGCTGGTCCAGCCAGGCGGAGAGTGCCTGGCCGTTCGGATCGAGAATGGAGGGGAGGGACATGGAAAAGCGGGGATGGGCGCCTGCCAGCGCTAGGAGGCGGTGTTTGTTGGATGAATTCTGACTGGCGGCGGCAGGGAAACCAAGTCCCCGGAAGGCGAGACGGCGGTTAGGCGGTAATTGACGGGGTTAGGGGGAGGGGTGACAATCGGGCGAACCTGCGACGGAAAGTCGCCAGCCGGCAGGCGATATCCAGCAGCATTTTACTCAGCGGGCAGCGAAATTCTTGGAAAGTGGAACTTTATGCCCTCATCCCCCGGCGCGGTTGGACGTTCTTCCAGGCATTCTCCGCAGGATCGGTCGGTCGATCCAGGGGGGGATGGGGCGGCGTCGCAATCGGCCGACGAGGCGCTGTCGCGGGTGATGGAGATGATGGCGATCCCGGGGTTGAGCGGGGAGGAGGCGGGGGTGGCGGAGTACATTACCGCCGCTTTGCGAGAGGCGGGCGCGCCGGCGTCGGCGATCGTCCATGATAAGGCGCATACGCTGACTCCGCGGCGGGGGAATGTGGGGAACTTGATTTTTAAGCTGCCTGGGACAATGCGGCAGCCGCGGCGGTTGTTGATGGCGCACATGGACACGGTGCCGGTGTGTGTGGGGAGCAAGCCGATGGTGGAGGGGAATTTCGTCAAGTCGGCCGATCCGGCGACGGGATTGGGGGCGGATGACCGGGCGGGGGCGACGGTGGTGCTGATGGCGGCGCTGGCGATCTTGCGGCAGAAACTGCCGCATCCACCGGTGACGTTTTTCTGGCCGATCCAGGAGGAGATTGGGCTGTATGGGGCGCGGTTCGCGGACTTGAAACTGTTGGGGGGGCCGAAGCTGGCGTTTAACTGGGACGGCGGGTCGGTGGAGAAGGTGACGGTGGGGGCGACGGGGGGCTACCGGATGGAGATCGATGTGACGGGCGTGGCGAGCCACGCCGGGGTGTCGCCGGAGTTGGGGGTGAGCGCGATCGCGATCGCGGCACTGGCGATCGCCGATTTGCAGCGGGAGGGATGGCATGGGCTGGTGCTGAAGGGGAAAAAGC
>JALHPA010000478.1 GCA_022842745.1 Pirellulales bacterium | reverse complement strand
GCGAATTGCAGGACATCATCGCCATCCTCGGCGTCGACGAATTGAGCGAAGAGGACAAACTGGTCGTTCACCGCGCTCGCCGCATGGAGCGATTCCTGTCGCAGCCGTTCCTGGTGGCTGAAGTGTTTACTGGCAAGCCAGGCGAAATCACCCCCCTCAAAGACACCATTCGCAGCTTCGAGGAGATCGCCGACGGCAAGTGGGACCACCTCCCCGAGACCGCCTTCATGTACGTCGGCCCGATCGAGCAAGCCGAAGAGCAAGCCAAGAGACAAGCCAAGAAGTAGTCCCCGCACTCAGACCGAGGTAGCTGCCCAGTCGGGTCTCCCAGGCAAACGAACGATCCATGGCTGAAACACATTACGAGCAAGGCGTCGACGTCACCAACCCCGACCGGTTCGTTATGGTCAGTGTGGTCACGCCGGAGGCCACCCTGTTGGAGACGCCGGCCCAATTCGTGGCCCTCCCGTTGTACGACGGCGAGTTGGGGGTCGCCCCCGGCCATAGCCCGTTCATCGGCCGGTTGGGCTACGGGGAGTTGCGCGTCGTCGAGGGGGATAAGACTCGGCGGTTTTACATCGACGGCGGTTTCGTCCAGGTCGCTCGAAACCAGGTTTCGATCCTGACCAACTTCGCTCAACCCGCCGAACGCCTCGTCCTGTCCGACGCCCAAGCGGAACTGGCCGACGCCCGTACCCGTCCCGCCAATAGCGACGAACTACTGGACTTGCGCGACAAGGCTCAGGTTCAAGCCCGAGCCAAACTCCGGCTGGCCGGCAAGCGCTCCGCTCCCCATTAGTCGGTTACCGTTGCGGACGCTTCCATGCGTCGATATCTCACCGGCGCTCGCTGTCTGCTGACCGGCGCTTCCAGCGGCATCGGCCGCGCCTTGGCGCTCCGATTGGCCCGCTGCTCCACCTCCCAGGTGCTCGTCGCCCGCGATCCGCACCGCCTCTCGGTCGTGGCGGCCGAAGTCCGATCGCTCGGCGCGACCGTCGAAATCGTGGCCGGAGATATCACCGACGAACGTTGCCGAGCGGCCGCCTTGGCGGCGGCGGAACAATCATTCGGTGGCCTCGACGTGTTGATCAGTAACGCCGGCGTCGGCGCCGTTGGGCGTTTTGCGGATTCCTCGCCGGATCGACTGCGGCGCGTCATCGAAGTCAACTTTTTCGCCGCGGTCGAGTTGCTGCGCGCCGCCCTGCCGGTCTTAAAACGAGGAAACCGCCCCCTGGTCGTCATGGTGGGCAGCATCCTCGGCCACCGAGCCACCCCCCAGAACAGCGAGTATTGCGCCAGCAAGTTCGCGCTCCGCGGCTTTTCGGAATCGATCCGACCCGAACTGGCCCGGCTCGGAATCGATCTTTTGCTCGCCAGCCCAGGCGCGACGCAGACCGACTTCTACGAACATACCTTGGGAACAACCAAGTCCCCCCCCTGGAAACACGGGCGGCGCAGCTCGCCGGACGCGGTCGCCGCGGCCATCGTATCCGCCATGCGTCGCGGCAAGCGGGAGATCATCCCCGGTGCAACCCCCCGGCTGCTCCGTTGGCTCAATCACTTATCGCCTTCGCTGCTCGACCGCGCCATGCGCCGCTACGGTTGATTTTCCGCCACCCCCGACGCTCTGTTCCCGCGCGGTCATTTCTCCTTGTCCCGATTCCGCTCGCGCGGCGATCGACCTCCTGGTCCTGGCGCCCCCCCCTCGCTGCCGCCCCTCCTGCCTGGACCGCCAAACTGAGCCGCGGGGTTCCCCCCCCCTCGGCTCGGCGGCGACGGCCGCTCCACCTCAACTCGCGGCGCCGGACGCGCACGTTCGACTTCCACTCGCGGCGCCGGCCGAGCACGTTCGATTTGGGCCTCCCTCGCGGGGGCCGGCCTTTCAAACGGGGACCGGATTCCCGCCGCCGGACCGCGACCGAACGGATTGCTTCCGCCTGCCCCGCTTCCCACCCCAGGAACCGGCCCCGATTGCGGTCGCCGCTCGATAGCGCCGGACGGGCGCTCGAAGGGCGAGGGAAGCGAGCGCGTTCGATCGATCGTCGGCCGCGGCAAGCTCGGCGCGTCTCCGCTTCCGGGCGCTCTGCGCCGCGGATCCACCGCTCCCGGCGGCTGCGGAGTGAAACCCTGATCCGGCGACCGCCCGCTCCCACGTCCGCGCTCCACGGCGCTTGCCCCCCCTCGTTCGACCGCATCGCGCCCCCGGCTACGGGGTGCAGCGTTCCCCCGCGGTCCGACGTCCGACTCCGGTCCTCGCGGAGAAATAGCCCGCGGCCGCGGTCCCTCCTCAACTCCAGCTCCAGCGGCCCCTCGCGGCAAAACACCCCCATCCGAGGGACCCGCCTCGAATCGCGAAGTGCCCCGATCGCCATTTGCCTCCGTAGTCGTTGGCGCAGGCCTCAAGTCGCGGGGCAAACCCTCGCGCACGCCCGGCACGGGGACATTCCCCGGCGCGCCCAATTCCGGAGGCAGCGCCGGCGATCGAGGCGATCGACCCGTTCCCAACCGCGAACCCGGACTTTCGGTCCGCGTCGGCCGACCGGTTTCCACTCTCGACGGCCGCTGCCTCTCCCGCTCGATACTGCTCGGCGTCCGCCGGTCAGGGCCACTCCCGACCCCAGGTGGCAACGCCGGCCGCTCGCCGGTCGGCGAATCCACCGTCCCAGGCGCATTGCCAGGGCCAGACGCGCGCCGCGGCGATCCTCCGCCAGTTGCAGATTCCCGGTCGCCCCGAGCGCTGCTTGACCCAGGCGGACGCGGCCGCTCGATTTCCCGCCGACTAGGCCGACCCGCTTCGCCTGGCCGACCCACTTCGCCCGCCGCTCCCGTTGCTGGATCGTTCGATCGCGGTTCTTTCCCGCGATCTGTAGTGCCGTCTGGCGGACCTCCGGTTTGGCCGGGAACTGCCGTATTCGCCCCCGCATCGGGAAACCGTGGCCCAGGCAAAGCACTTGCTCCGGCCCCATCCCGGGCGGTATCTCGCGCGATTCCGGGCCGCTCGCGCCGTCGGCCGCCGGCGCCCGGCGCGTCTTGACCATTCTGCTCAGGCCCACCGGCGACCGGTCCAGGTTGTTGGCTCCCGGGCGCAACGCCCGGGACGGTAGCTGCACTCCCGCTGGCCCCCTCCGCGCGGGCCCCGTCCCTAGGCACGTCTCGGCCGCGTCCGGGCCGGTCCTCTCGCACAGTCGTCGCTGGATTTGGACCCGCGGCGGGTCCCGCCGCGGACGGACCTCTATCGGCCGTGGCCCCATTCGCCGCCGGCAGTCCGGGAACCGCCTCGCTGGTCGCACGCTCGCGAGCGCGGCGGAAGGTCTCCGATTTCACCAGGGAATCCGGCAATTGGAGCGATCGCCGGCCTCCGGCGCGCGGCGTGCCAGGGCCTCTTTCCCGTCCCGGCCCAGCGCCCTCGGGGCGTCCCTCTGGAACCTGAAGCTTCCCATCGACGACGCCCTGCTCACCCAACTCCGCGGCCCGGCGGATCGTCGCCACCTCGCGTGTCGCCTTGGCTTCGCGGACGTACTGCTGGCGAAGATCCGCTCCTACCGTTTGAAATTTACGAGGGTTGAAGGCCACGCTCCCCACCTGACCTCCCAGATCGACCACGGTCCCGCGCCGTTCGCGATTACGGATCTCGGTATTGTTGATCACGGTGTTATTGTTGTTGACCACCGTGTTGTTGATCGTGGTGTTATTGATCACCTGTGACAGCGGCGCGGCAATGATCGAGTTCTGAATCTGCGCCACGTTCGCACCCCGCCCGGCGGATACAATCTGCGTCTGTTCCAGATAGGTGCGCGGCGGCCGGACCCCCGGCGTGCGAGCGAAATAGTCGTACCGCTGGCGCACGTCCACCAGCCAGTTCGCGTTTC
>JALHPA010000477.1 GCA_022842745.1 Pirellulales bacterium | reverse complement strand
CATCCCCAGATGCCCACGCGCGAAAGATCGACAAATGGGCAAAGCCGCGCAAGCGCCTTCAGACCGGCGGCCTGCTCCTCGGTCGAAAGCGGCCCCAGGCTGCCAAACACCGCTCGCCGCCAAGCCGCTCCCTTGGGCGCCGGCGTGCCCCGATTGTCAATCGAAATCACGATATAGCCCAAGTCGGCCACCGCCCGGTGAAAGAGGCTGAACCCTTGCCCGCCGCGCCAGTCGTCCAGCACCGTCTGTCCGGCGGGTTCGCCATAGACAAATACGAACAGCGGATACTTCTTCTCGGCATCAAAGTCCCGCGGTTTGATCATCCAGGCGTCCATCACCACGCCCCCGCCGATGTCGAGTTGCAGAAACTCGGTGGGTCGCTTGATGAACGGCTTGACCCGAGCGGCTGGACCCGCGTTGTCCTCCAGCATCCGCACGCTCCGGTGTTCCGGCAGTTCCACGAGGTCCGTCACTGGCGGTCGGTCGAAGCTGGACCAGGTGTGAAACGCCCAACGGCTGTCCGGCGAAAACACATAACGGTGCGAGCCGGATTGATCCCCCGGCGTCAACCGCTCGGGCGTGCCGGTTCCATTCAGGCGCGCGCGGTACAAGTATCGCTGCGTCGCATTTGTCGGCGAAGCGTAAAAGTAAAACCAACCGTTCTTGTCATCCACCTGGCCGCGCGCGATGAGGTCGGTGCCCGCCGCGGTGATCGGCTTCATCCCCGAACCGTCGCGTGATACGACATAGGCCCGCCGCCAGCCATCCCGCTCGCTAATGATGACGAAAGCCTGGCCGCCGCGAATCCACTCCAGCCCTTCATTGGCCGACGGCATCATGTCCACCCAGGCGGGATCGGTCTCCGAGTAGGCTTTTGCGATTGCCCCGGTGCGATGGTTGGCGAGCAGAAATTCCCGCGCATCCCGTGAACGGCTCAATTTCTCGATCAGCAATTCGTCGGAATTACCGGCCCAGCTTACCTGGTTGAGATAGAAAGTTCCCGGCTTGTCGGCCAATTCGACCCACCGCGTCGGCCCCCCCTCCACACCCACCACGCCGATCCGCAGCGTGGAAATCGGCCCGCCGAGCCGCTCGTACCGTGTTTCGCGAAAAGAGCGATACGTCGGATCGCCCGGCGTCAGCACCGCCCGTTTGGGGACGGCGGAGGAATCGGTCCGGACATAGGCGATCCATTGGCCGTCGGGACTCCAGCGGGCATGCGAATTCTCGATGGTGTCGGGATCGCCGTCTTTGGTCAGCCGAGTCGTTTGGCCGCTGGCCAGGTCGAAGACTACCAAGTCCGCGCCGTGCGAACCCACCAGCCGCTGTTCATCCGGTGAAAAAGCATCCGGTTCAAATTGCACATCGGGACCAGCGTCCACCGGACGCAGGACGGCCGGCTCCGGCTCATACAACCAATGTTTTTTTCCCTGCTCGCCGCTGGGGCTGTCGGTGCTCAGCAAGAAGCGCTTGCCCGTGGGTGAGCAAACGAATCCCTGGATCGTCATCCGCTGCGAGGCGCCAGGCAGGAGGAGCTGCTCACTGGCAACCATCACCGTGCGTTTGCCGCTGGCGGAATCGTAGCGGGCGATTTCCGGCCCGGACGCCCCCTCGGGCGTCTCCAACTTCAGATAGCCAGAGCCGTCTCGCAGCCATGTGGCGACGAACGGACGCATGCGAAACTCGTCTGTGCCATAGATCGCCTTGATCCGCGGCTCGACCTGCGATAGCAACCGGGCGGTTGCCTCTGCGGCCGGGCCGGCTGCCTGCGCCGGCAGCACAAACGAAGCCGAGGCCAGAAACGTCCAAGTGAATCGCATCGCCACGTCGCGACACAGACGCCATTCAAGCATGGAATCACTACCGGCGTGGCCCGGCGAAACGGTTTCCTGGACCTCAGAGCGATTGGTCATTTTGCTTTCCATGGATTTTGACTCGCTACAAATTCTCGTGGTGCTTCCTTCCCGAATGATCCCATTACCGGCGTCATTATCGGCTTGTTTCCCCTGCGGCAACTGCCGCGTGTTCGCCTTTCATCAGACAATCGTCCACGCGACTGTTCCAGTCCCCAAGGTTACGCCGAGCGCGAGCGGTGGGCGGCGGCAACCTCTCCGATGCATCGGTCTAGGGCTTTGCTTTCGCGCTCTCGAGCGGGACATCGCAGAACGTAAGTGCGGCCATGCCGTTGGCGCCTATCAGCAGCTTGTCCTGGCTCCAGTCCATCTCTTGGAGATACGTGATCTTCTTCGCCGCCGAGGCTTTCTTCAGCTTGAGAGTGACCACGTTCCCGGAAGCCGCACCCGAGTCCACTTCGTCCCGGGTTCCATCCACATAGAACTGACTTGCCAGCGAGTCGTCCCACACGATCGGTTGGTCGAACTCCAGAGCGATCTTGGTGTTTTCGCGATCGGTGTAGGATGCCCGCACCAGATTGGGAGGCGTAATCGACACCGTGGGCACTCTGCCATAGTGGTCCCGCTCGACCAGAGGCTGCAACAGGCGGGCAAACTCCGTCCAACCCTCGAGCGGGTAGTGACATCCGCCGGGGGGTTTGATTCCCAGGGTCGAGATGATGTCCATATTCGAGTACAGCCGCGGCAACGTCCGCTGCACCTCGCGCAACATGTCACCGTGCCCATTGCCCATCGCGCAGGCATTTGGCCAAATCTGGTAGATGTAATAGTGCTGTATATTCGGCATGTCTTCTTTCCACGCGGCCGACATCTCGACGAAGTATTGCGGGTAGGTCTCCCAGCCATAGCCGCCGGTCGGGCCATCGGAACCTTGGTCGCTCTCCCCCTGGTGCCAGATCACCGCCCGAATCTGATGGGTCATACGCGCCTGTTGGACGCGCCACAGCATGCGGCCGTAGATCGTTTTTAGGTCGCCGCGGTTTCCGAGCGTTGCTTGATGCTCGTCGATCCGAGTCCCTCCCACCGCCGCGTTGATAACAAAAACAGGCATCTTCTGACTCTCAACCAACCGCTTGGCCAATTCCATACCCCACCAGCCCAATTCCGCCTGCTGTTCTGGAGCATTGCGCTTCCACACCGGCCGACACCAGAGATTCGGCCGGGCAAGCCCGGACTTCTTCGCTTCATTCGTTCGGTCGCGAACCCACGAGTCTCCGTCCTCCCGTCCGGTCGGACCGCCGTAGCTGCGAATCCACTCGCTGGTCTCCCGCGGTGACTCATCCGATGTGTCGGTTGCCAAGGCGTTGGACTGACCGTCGATGAGGTACGCATCACCGCAAACGAGATCGCCCACACGCTCCAGAATCTTCTCTTTCGCCCCCGTCTGAAGGCCGAGCTCGACGCGATACTTGATCAGCCCCGGCTCGAGTTTTACGGCAAAGGAATACGTCCTATCGGCCGTGAGCGGCTGTTTCTCCGCGAGGTACGGTTTTTCGTCGGCAAAAACCCTCAAAAACACCATGTCGGCAGCCTGGTCGAGCGTGCCGTTGTAGTACAGCGTTCCTTTGCCGCTCGCATCACGGGCATAAAACTGCCCCTCCTCGGGCTTCTCGTCTTTGTCGGGGACCCGCACGATCCACGGATCCGACTTTGGCTCCTGGACCTGGATCAACGCAGAAGCTGCAACAGCCGTCCCGCCGTTGTCGATCTCCGCGCGTACCGTCAACACTCCCGAGAACTGGGACCGCTTGAGGATCAGTCGGTCGGATGCGATCTGTTGGATCACCGCGCCGCCCGAAACCGACCAGCGAGTCCGAAGCACGCCGGCCCCGGCGCCCCGCATCGCTTCGCGGTTCTCGATCACCGGAACGACTTCAATCGTGTCTCGACCATTCCATTGAGTAGGAGACTGGAGCGCGAAACGCGGCTCGGGAATGGCCTCCTTGACCGTCACCGG
>JALHPA010000476.1 GCA_022842745.1 Pirellulales bacterium | reverse complement strand
ACCTCGAAAGCCTCTCCATTAGCGTCCGAGAGCAGGGACGCACCTACCACTCCCCCTGGCCAGGCATGCCGGCCTCGTTTTCGATGCTGGGGGACGCCGGGAGCGAGTACCTGCTGACGAATCAGGGAAAGCTGGGCTTCGTGTTGCTGCGGTTGGCGACCGGCAAGGACAAGTTGAACCCGCGCGGAGAAGCGACCGACGCTCTGCGTCGATTGATTGCCTCGGTCAAGGCCCGGCACCCAGAGACGATGATCGGTCTGACCGGCCTGCCGATCATGGAAAACGACGAGATGCGTTCGAGCCAGTCCTCGATGCTCTCGGCCAGCCTGGTCAGCCTGGTGGGGGTGGCGTTAATCGTTATCGCCGGCTTTGGCGGCTTGCGGCATGCCTTGTTGGCCAACCTGGTGCTGCTGGTGGGCATGGCCTGGTCGTTTGGCTACGTGACGTTGGCCGTGGGGCACCTGAACATCTTGAGCGTCACCTTCACGGCCACGTTGATAGGCATCGGCATCGACTTTGGCACCTACTACGTCGCTCGCTACGTGCAGTTACGCAAGGAGCGGCTCGATTGCCAATCGGCCCTGCTGGAGACCACCCGCGCGGTCGGCCCCAGCATTTCGACCGGCGCGGTGACGACGGCGATCGCATTTTTCGCGGCCGGAATGACCAGTTTCACCGGCGTTTCGGAACTGGGAATCATCGCCGGCGGGGGAATCCTGCTTTGCGCCCTTGCCCAGTTGTTCGTGCTGCCGGTCTGCGTTTATTTGGTGGATCGCGGCCAGCGCGGGGGGCGGATGCCGGAGCCGTTTCCCGTGCATCGATTCATCGCGCCGTTCATGCGCGTGCCGCGGCTGGTGCTGCTAGCGGGTCTCGGTTTTTCGGCGTTCTCGGCCTGGGGGTTGGGAAGCCTCTGGTACGACCATAACCTGCTCAACATGCAGCCTGTGGGGCTGGAAAGCGTGGAGCTGGAGCGGAAACTGCTGGCCGAGAGCGATCAGAGCGTGTGGTACGCGATTTCGATCGCCAACAGCCGCGAGGAATTGCTGGAGCGGAAGGCGCGGTTCATGAAGCTGTCGTCGGTCGAACGGACCGAAGAGATCGCATCGCTATTGCCGGTCGACGCCGAGCTGAAGCGGCCCTCGATCGAGCGGCTGCGGTCGCAATTGGAGGAACTGCCGGAACGGCCGCCGCTGATTTCCGTCGACGCGCTTGAGGATTTGGGAATCTCGCTAGCTCAAGCGCAGGACATCGTGCGGCGGGTTCCCGGAGGGGCGAATTGCGCCATTCGGCTAGAAGCGATTCGCGAGACGCTCCGCGGCATGCCGCCGGCCGAATGTTTCGCCGAAATTTCCCAGTTTCAGCAGTCGATGGCGGGGGATCTGCTCAGCCGCTTGCACGCCTTGAAAGGAGTGGCCGATCCCCAGCCGCCGCAATTGGCCGACCTGCCAGCCAGCCTGGTCGGCCGCTTCGTCGGGCAAAAGGGGCGTCACCTGCTGAAAATTTACGGCAAGGGAGACATCTGGAACATCGACGCTCTGGGACGATTCGTGCGCGAGGTGCGGAGCGTCGACCCACGGGCCACCGGCAACCCGCTGCAAGCCTACGAGGCGTCGCAGGAAATGCGCGAAAGTTACGAGCTGGCGGCCCTGTACGCCCTGGGGGTGATCCTGGTCGTGTTGTGGATCGACTTCCGCTCGATCCGCGACTGCATGCTCGCGATTTTGCCGCTGGCGTTGGGAATGGTTCAGACGTTTGGCCTGATGGGGTGGCTGGATATCCCGCTGAATCCCGCCAACCTGATCGCCCTGCCGCTGATTTTGGGAATCGGCGTCGACTACGGCGTGCATATCGTCCACAACTTCCTCGAGCAGCCGGGGCGCTATCGGATTTCCCCCGCCACGGCCGTGGCCGTCATGGTGGACGCTTTGACGACCATTCTGGGATTCGGTAGCCTGATGATTGCCAGTCACCAGGGTTTGCAAAGTTTGGGGCGGGTGCTGACGCTCGGCATTGCCTGCTGCACCGCGACCTCGTTGTGGGTATTGCCGGCAATGCTCACCTGGCTGTCGCGGAACCGCGTCGCGGGAACGGCCGAAGCGCCGCTGGCGGCTGCCCATCCCGCGCCGGCGGACGAGCGATCGCTCAACGAGCAAGCGCGGCTAGCGACCGCCGATTTGCAAGCGGCCGATACGGCGCGGGACCTGTTCTCGCGCGAGGCGTTTGTGCGCGATCACGCTGCTTGATCAGCGAGGGCGAGCCAGTCCGCGGCCCTGGGAGCAGCCGATCCGGTGCGTCGCGCCGATTGCCGAGTGCCAGTTGCGAAGCCCAACGGATACTGTTCGGAGATCCCCGCGATGCGCGTAATCAAGCTGGGAGGCAGCTTGCTTTCGGATTCGGCCCTGCCAGAGCGATTTCGCCGCTGGCTGGATGCCCAGCCGGCGGCTCGCAACGTGCTGATTGCGGGGGGGGGAAGTTTCGCGGAAGCGGTGCGAGACGCCGATCGAACGTATCGCCTCGACCCCGTCGCCGCCCACTGGCTGGCGATCGACTGTTTGGGGCTGACCGCAAGGCTGGCGGCGGCCATTTTGCCCCCTGGAGAATTGGTTTTCGAGTGGAACGGGCTGCGGCGGCGGGTGCTGCAAGCGGTCGGCGGGACCGAACCCAAGTTCCTGATCTTCGACGTCGTCGGCTTCATGCGGCAGATCGAGCCGCGGCTGGGCGAGCCCAGTTTGCCGCAAACGTGGGAAGTGACGAGCGACTCCATCGCCGCGCGCGTCGCCAATGCGCTGGCGGCGGAGGAGCTGGTCCTGCTCAAGTCGACCTTGCCCCCCAGCGATCGGCAAAGCGTCCAGTCGGCCGCCGCGGACGGCTACGTCGATCCCTGGTTCCCTCAGGCGGTGCAGCGCGTCCGCAAGGTCCGCTGCGTGGACCTCGCTGACCCGGTCCGCACCGGCAGTGATCGCGAATGCCTGTTAGCGCTGTGACCTTGCAAGGAGATCGGCTGGCCACGGCCGCGGTCGTTAGGTCTTGCGCGGAGGTGACGATTTCCTTGGACCGCCCGGAGGAACGGGGGCCGTGATATTCAGGCCCTCGACGATTGGGGACTTGCTGAGGCGCAAAAGCTTCGGTTCCAACGTGTGCAAGGCATCCGCCCCATAGAGAATTGCCGTCGCCATAATCGAAGCGTCCGGCGTCTTTATCCTTCTTTCTTGACCCTCTTGGATTGGAGTTCCGTCGATGTCGATCGTTAGGGCACGGCTGCGGATCTGCTCGGCCTTTCTGGCCACGTAGATGGAGTGTTCAGCAACCATGACGCTGGAACGATCCAGAAACGCCTCGAACGCTTGCGACTGTTCCGGCGTGTGCTTCGCGGTCAGGATTTCGCTCAGGATGAGAACTGGAAAGATCAGGTTGACCCGATTCGCGTAGATTTCCTGCAAAATCTCGTCGATTTCGGCGATGGGTGCGGTCGACTCATTGTTGAGCCAGGCAAGATATACCGACGTATCCCAGCAGAATTTAGGCGGCGTCATCACCGTCTCGTAGGAAGCGGACAAAATCAACGGCGCTTCGGCCACCCGTATCCCAGCTTCCAAAGGCACGAACATCGTGCAGAGTCGGTAAATCCGCGTCCGTGGGATGGATTCGCATCTCCTTGGCTTCGACACGGTAGGGCCGCATCTTGCCTCGGCGGTAGTGCAGCTTGCCGCGAACCGTGACGTTACGCTTGATCGCGGCGCGGATCTGGTTGGTTTGTTCGTCTTGAAACCGGCATCGGATTGGTTTTCCAATGGCAGGGAACAGCACGATCTCATTTTTGCCGCCATGCAGGTCCAGTCGGTCGAGCATCCCGGTTACAAAGCCTTCGGCTA
>JALHPA010000475.1 GCA_022842745.1 Pirellulales bacterium | reverse complement strand
CGCGCAGTCGGCACTGTCCGTCGTCCGCATACTCCTGCAAGTTCAAAAAGGAACTGCCAGATTCCACCACCGCTTTTCCCGAAAAGTGTGCGGAAATTTTTTGTCCCAGGATGTAGGCGATCGACGAGGTCGGATGGCGAAGCGCCTCGGCGAGAAGATCAGTCGGGATCATGAGAATTCAGAATTGGAGAAGCTGGCCACGGAACGAATCAGGGCGTGAATCCAGATTTCCTCAAAGGATCCGCCCTCCTGGCCAATTTTAATCTTCTCGCGTTTCTGGTGTCGAATCGCGTCCCTTGGTTCAGCCCTTCGATTGCCGGCCATTCAATCAGTAAACGATCGGATCGCTCCGCCCGGAAACGCTCACCGATTCGCCACCAAAAAAAACAGGGAAGCGCTTTTCACGGCGCCTCCCCGACTCTCGATTCAAGTTCGCGCTAACCAAATAGCGCGTACTACTTCGCTTTCTCAGCCCCACCCGTGGTCTCAGCCCCACCCGTGGTCTTCGAATCGCCCTTCTTGTCGTCGGCTTTCTTGTCTCCGCAACCCACGGCGAAACCACCGAGGGTCACGGCCAACAACAGCGCTACAAACTTTTTCATCGAACACACCTTTCACGAATCGGGTTAAATCACACCGGACCATCGGTCGCGAAAACCACCATAGGTTTTGAATACGACGCGGCCCTCTCGGTTACTTCGTCGCTTCGTCCACAGCCTTGACAGCATCCTTGGCCGCATCGCCCGCCTTGTCGGCGGCGCCTTCGACCGCGCCTTTCACATCGTCAACCGCGTCCTTGGCCGCCGCGCCAGCGTCCTTGGCTGCGTCACCCGCCTTGTCTACGGCCGCGTCCACCGCGTCGCCCATCTTCTTGCCGGCTTCTTCAACCGCCTTGCCAGCTTCCTTCGCACCTTCCTTGATCTTTTCCCCGGTCTTCGCAGCCGGCTTCTTGTCTCCACAGCCGATCGCGAACAATCCCAATCCACACGCCAACAACACCGCCAAAAACTTGTTCATCGAAAATTCTCCCAATTTGTCGCAGGAATCCCACGAGCGCCGGCATTCTCGCCGCGTTCCGCCCGTCGTCCCGTCAATTCAAAGAGTCCCCCGGGACGCCGTTTATTCCCAAAGTTCCTCAAAATTACCCGATGGGTTGCACCGGGCCTCCGCCCGGCTCCAATTTGGGCGCAATCCTTGCAAATTGCACTCGAATACGTTGATAACAGCTACCTGGAATCGCGAAATCTGCCAAAATGGCTCGCGACGCTGGGAATTGGGAATAAATCCTCGACATCCGGACTCTTACCGTTAGGTAAACATTAGACCTATGGCGGACAGTCCCTTGGACTTGCGCACACTCGTCGTCGAACACGCCGACGAGCTTTTTCGCTACGCCTGGCGGCTGGCCGGCAACGCTGCCGACGCAGAAGACCTTGTGCAACAAACATTCCTAATCGCCCATGAAAAACTCGCTCAGCTCCGCCAGGCCGAGTCCGTTCGCGGGTGGCTGTTTGTTGTCCTCCGCCACGCCTTTTGCCGCCAGAAGCGCTCCGCCCAACCGCTCCCCCTCTCGTCGATCGACCTCGACGTGGACAGCCTGTCGGCTGCCCTCCCGGAAGAACCGTCGATCGACCCAGAAGAGCTGCGCCGCGCTCTCGACGAATTGCCAGACGACCACCGTATCCTGCTTTTGAGTTTTTATTTCGAGGAGCTGTCCTATAAACAAATCGCGGTCGAGCAGGGTCTGCCGATCGGCACGGTCATGAGCCGCCTTTCGCGTGCCAAGAACCATTTGCGCCGGCGTTTAATCCCTCTCTCCCCCGATTCCCTTCCGCAGGCGGCCCCCCGCCCCGCGGTCGAAGGTCTGCCTCCCAAAACGCCGCTTGCTTCCCCGGACTTGGCCTCTCCATGAACGATCGCGACTTCATCGCCGCTCTCGATGTCTGCCGACAGGCTGCCGATCCCTCCACCCAGCCGGAACTGGCCGATGTGGCCGCGCGCCTCAAGGCCGATCCCGCCGCCCGCGCCCTCTTCCAAAAGCTGCTCAAGTTCGACTCTGCCCTGAAAACAGCCCTCCGCGAAGCCGCTCCCCCCGCCGCCGCGCCCCCCGGTCTCGCCGCTCGGTTGCTCGACCGCCTGGCCGCGCTCGAACCGACCGCCGACGCCCCTCCTACCCCCCAAGTCGATCTCCCATCCCCGCTCCCCCTCTCTGCCCCCTCCTCCTGGGTCCGCGTCCATGTCCGCTCCCTGTCCGCGCTCGCCGCGGTTCTGCTGGTCGCCGTTTCCTTCGCCCTCTACGTCGCCCTCCGCCCCCTCCCCCTGACCGACGAAGACCTCCGCGCCGCCCCCGATTGGTTCGCCAGCGTCGACCAGGATTCCGACTGGCGCGTTTGGCCCCAATCCGCCGCCCCCACCGATTTGCCCTTCCCCGAGCAAGATCTCCGCTACCTGCCCGGGCGTTGGACATCCGCCGCCCCCTCCATCGGTCGTCGCGCCGTCGTGTACGATCTGGATCTAGGCCGGGGGGGCCCGCGCGCTCAGCTCTTCGCCATTCCCCAGTCCGAGCCGCTGGCCGATGCCCCCTCCACTCCCCCCGTCCGGCCGCAGTCCATGACCGCCTGGTCGATCGCCGGCGGAATGACGGTCGCCTATTGGCAGCGGGAAGACGTCCTCTACGTCCTCGTAGTCCAGGGAGACGAGCGAGACTACCGCCGCTACCTGGATCCCACCGACCGCGGATCCCTCGGCTAGCAGCCCCTTGAATAACTCAACGGGCTGCGCGATCACATGGATGTGATCACAAAATCACCGCTCTTAAGCCGGGATTTTGCGATCCGTGAGCAGCTTGCTGCGAACTTGGCTCGGTTGAAAAATGCCACGAAGGTATTTTTCAACCGGCGACTAACGTCCCGATTCCGCGCACGTTCGCGCTTGGGCAGAATTCAAACTGGCACAGAGACTGCCAGCGAACGCCAATCCCCCCGTCCTCAGCCCGCCTTCCGCGCCCCCCGTTGGTACAGAACCGGGTTCAGCGTCGGATCGTTGTACATCTTGAGCTGCCGATACACCTTCAGCCGCTTCCGGCCGGTAAACACGTCCGCCAAGAGCTCCCCCAGCGCGTTCGACAGGTCCTCGTGCTGCGTATACAGAATCGACAGCTTCTCCCGCACCCGCGCGATGTGCTCCGCGGTCGCGTCCGTCCGCTCCCGCTGTTCTTCCATGTGATAGATCCGCAGCGCCAAAATCGACAACCGATCGATCGCGCTTCCCGGCGTTTCGGTATTTTGCCGCGCTCCGGCCGACACGATCACTCCCCGCTCGAACACCTCCCGCTTCAAGTGATCGTCAATCCGCTCGATCCAGTCGTTCCGCTTCTGGTTGTAGCCGTCGATCGAGCGTTTGACCGCCGCGATCCGCGCATCCCCCACGTCCGGGCTCCGCGCGATATCTTCTTCGTGCCACAGCAAAAAGTTGTACTTATGCTGCTCGCAAACCACGTGCAGAAAATCCCGATACGGATTATCGACCGGCTGCGCGTGCCAACGCTCCACGGTGGTTCGGTGCAACGCCGTTATCTGCAATACGTCGATCATCGGTCCCAGACAGTCCTTGTCCTTCGGTCGGAAATCCTTAACCGCCGGCAAACGGTACCGCGACCGCCCCCCACCGTCAACCCGAGCCAAAAAGACCGCCAGCCGATTATTACTTCCCGGCTCCAACCCCAACCCTGCTAGCGTCGTGAAAACCCCTCTCAGGCCGCCCGCGCCCCGCAAATACAGCTCGCCGCCCCCCAAACTCCCAACGCTCGATCACCTAACTCCCGTCCGTGGCTCCCCCTCCCACCCCGGCCCCCGGCAAACCCGCCCCCCCCCCCC
>JALHPA010000474.1 GCA_022842745.1 Pirellulales bacterium | reverse complement strand
ATTTCTCATCTGGCTGACGCCATCATCGAGGCGGCGGTATTTACCGCGCGGCGGGGGCTGGAAGCGAAGCGGGGAGCGCCCCGGGCCGGTCACGGCCGCCGGGCTCGGTTCGCGGTGCCGGCGCTGGGAAAGCTGGGAGGCCGGGAGCTGAACTATTCCAGCGATATCGATTTGATCTTTCTGTACGACAACGATGGTTCGACCGACGGGCCGCGGTCGATCAGCAACGCCGAGTTTTTCGAGCGATTGGCCCGCGAGGTGGTCCGACTGCTCACGGAGCCGACCCCGCTGGGTAGCGCCTACCGAGTCGATTTGCGCCTGCGGCCCGAGGGACGGCAGGGGCCGGTGGTGACGAGCCTGGAAGCGGCGATGCACTACTACGATGTGTTGGGGCGAACGTGGGAGAGGCAGGCGTTCGTGAAAGCCCGGCCGATCGCCGGGGATATTGATTTGGGGGAGCAATTTCTGGCCCAACTTGAGCCGTGGATCTATCGCCGCTACCTGAGCCGGGCCGACATCACCGGCATCCGGGCGTTGAAGCGGCGGATCGAGCAGAGGGCCGCGATCGAAGGGTCGGAAATGCTCGATTTGAAGACCGGCCGGGGAGGGATCCGGGACATTGAGTTCGTGATTCAGTTCTTGCAACTGCTCAACGGCGGCGACCTGCCGCAGTTGCGGACCACGAACACGCTGGACGCCATCCGAGAGCTCGAGTCCGTGGGGTGCCTGACCCACCAGGAGCGATCGATCCTGGAAGAGAATTACGCCGCGCTGCGTCGAATCGAGCATCGGTTGCAAATCATGTTCGACTTGCAGACGCACCGGCTGCCGCGGTCGGTCGAGGAGCAGCGGCGGTTGGCGATCCGGCTGGGCTACGAGGAAGGGGAGGGGCGAAGCGCACTGGAGGCGTTTACCGCGGACTACAAGCGAATCACCGATCTGAACCGCAAGATTCTCGACCATCTGTTGCACGATGCGTTCAGCGACGACGAACAACCGGAGCCGGAGGTCGACCTGGTGCTCGATCCGGAGCCTCCGGCCGCCCGGATTGGCGAGGTGCTGGGACGGTACTCGTTCGCCAATATCGGCCAGGCGTATCACAACTTGATGGCGCTTTCGCAGGAGAAGATCCGGTTTCTTTCGACCCGCCGCTGCCGGCACTTTCTGGCGGCGATCGCGCCGCGGCTGCTGCGGGCGCTCGCCGCCACTCCCGATCCGGACGCCACGCTGGTCAACCTGAGCAAGGTGAGCGACTCTTTGGGGGGAAAGGGCGTGCTGTGGGAGCTGTTCAGCTTCAACGCACCGTCGCTGCAACTGTACGTGGAGCTGTGCGCTTCGAGTCCGTTTTTGTGCGACGTGTTGACGGGCAACCCCGGCATGATCGACGAGCTGCTCGACAGCCTGCTCTTGGATCGGCTGCCGTCCTTGGATCAGTTGAACGCCGAACTGGAGGAGTTGACGCGCGGGGCGGAGGACTTGCAGCCGATTCTTCACGGCTTCAAGCACGCGCAGCAGTTGCGGGTGGGGGTGCGGGACATTCTGGGCAAAGAGCCGATCCAGGCCACGAATGGGGCGCTGTCCGACATCGCCCAAGCCTGCGTGCGGCGAATCGCCGAACTCGAAACCGAGAAGCTGACCGCCAAATTCGGCGAGCCGATGATCGCGGAAGGTCCGGACGCGGGCCGGCGGGCCGAATTGGTCATCGTCGCATTGGGCAAATTCGGCGGCCGGGAGTTGAATTATCACAGCGACTTGGACTTGATTTTCCTGTATGAGGGGGACGGCGCCACGTTTCAGGCGCGCCGGTCCCGCCGGAGCGGAGAGTCGACGACGAACCAGCATTTTTTCAGCGAGCTGTCCCAGCGGATCGTCAAAGTCGCGGGCAACCTGGGGCAGTTTGGCCGCTTGTACCAAATCGATCCGCGGTTGCGCCCCACCGGCAAGAGCGGCCGATTGGCGACATCGTTTCAGGAACTCACCCGTTACTTCAGCGAGGGAGAGGGGCAACTGTGGGAGCGGCAAGCGCTGTGCCGCGCGCGGGTAATCTCGGTTGGGGGGGCGGAAAGCCTGGCTGCGGGGGGCGGGGCGGGGCATGACCGATCGGTGGGGCAGGCCGGCGCGCGAGCGCTGGAACGGATCGCCGCCGCCGCCTACGATCCGCCTTGGAGTGCGGAGAACGCCGCGGAGATTTGGCGCATGCGGCTCAAACTCGAGGAGGGCGCAAGCCCCTCCAACCTCAAGCGGGGTCCAGGCGGAATTGTCGACATCGAGTTTTTGGTGCAGATGCTTCAGCTACGCCACGGCCGAGAATTGCCGGCGATTCGCCAACCCAATACGATCGATGCGCTCGCCGCGCTGCGATCGGTCGGTTTGCTGAGCCAGGAGGACTACGAGTACTTTACGACCAGCTACCAGGTCCTGCGATCGATCCAGGGGCGGTTGCGGCTGATGAACGTTTCGGCGCTTAACGATCTTCCGGGAAACCCCTCGGAACTGGGAAAACTGGCCCGGCTGCTGAAGTATCCCGACCAGGAGACGCTACTGACCGATTGCCGCCGACTACAGCGGGAGAATCGGGCGCGTTTCGAACGGTTCATTGACGCCGCCAAGAGGTGAGGGGCGCTGGCGTTCGGCGTCGCGATCGCGCGGAGGACGCCGTGCAAGCCGGTCCGCGGGCAACCTCCGTCAGGCGCTTTCGCTGCGGGGTTCGGAGATAGGAATCGTGGCGGGCGAGTCGGTCTGGGCCAACGTCCGGTCCCAGTCGACTTCCAGTTTGCATTTGAAGATCTTCTCGAACATCTCCACGCGGCGTCGCGCGCCCCACAGATCGACTTCGGGGTTGTCGGCGGATTGCACGACGAGCTCGATTTTGTCGGGCCGGTCGGAGTCCCGGGGGAGGATGACCGTCACGTCGCGGACCTGCTGGGTATGGCTGCGGTCCAGTCCCCCGGCGATGCGCAGGATGGCCGCCAATTGCCGCACGCGCTGTTGGTCCTCTGCGGAAAGCTGGCGGAAATTCCCATGTTTTTGCTTCGGTTCGCTGCCGCGGTGGTAGCGGGCGACATTGGCCACCAACTCCAGTTCCAGCGGCCGGAATCCGGCCAGATTGCTGTTGAGAATCAAGTGGTAACTGTGCTTGTGGTGCTGATCGTAGTTGATCAGATAGCCGACGTCCTGCAAGCGGGCCGCGGTCTCGAGCGTGCCGCGATCGGCCGGGTCCATCCCGAACCTTTCGGCCAACTGGGAAAAGATCGAACCGGCCAGGCGAGCCACCTGCCGACCATGGGCCGGCTCGCCGCTGCAGGCGAGCGCGAACCGCTCGATGGCAGTGTCTCGATCGACCGGATCGTCCCCGGCCGTGCCGACGGTTTGATCGATCATCGTCAGAATGAGACCGTCGCGCACGCCGCGGTTATGCACCTGGAGCAGGTTGATTCCAAAGCGGGACATGATCCGATCGACCACCGCGATGCCCGCGACAATGATGTCCGCGCGATCGGGCGCCAGCCCATGCACGTTGCGCCGGGCCTTGGGCGGCAGCTTTCGCAACCGGTCGAGCAGGTGGCTGACTTCCGCCCGGGTGATGGTATAGCCGCGGGTAGGCAGGCCGACCTGGTTCTTTTGAGCCATGAGGATTTCGGCGATCGACGTGAAGGTGCCTCCGGAGCCGATGAGCAGGTGGGGGGTAAAAAACGGACGCTTGGTATGTTTGCGCAGCCGGCGATCGATGCCTGCGACCAGCCGCTCGTAGGCGTGCGGGGCTTGGGTGAGGTCGTAGCCGTAGATTTCGGATAATCGCACGGCGCCCAGGGGAGAGGTGAAGATCGCCTCGATGGCGTTGCCGGAAGCGAAGATGAACTCGGTGCTGCCGCCGCCGA
>JALHPA010000473.1 GCA_022842745.1 Pirellulales bacterium | reverse complement strand
GACGCCTTTGACGTCGGCGCAGAATTGCCGGAGCCTAGCCCATCACTCGATCCAGCCCCCTCCTAACACGCGATCTCCTTGGTAGCAAACGGCCGCCTGTCCCGGCGCGACTCCGGCCCGCGGTTCGGATAGCCGCACCCCCATCCGCCCATCATCCAGCAATTCGACTTCGGCCTCGCACGCGGCGCTGTTGTAGCGAATCTGCACCGCGCACGAAAACCGGCCGGCCGGCGGATCGACCAGCCAATTCGTTCGTCCCGCCGTGAATTCCTTTCGTCCTAGCGCCTCCCGGTCGCCGATCACGACCCGCCGGGTGTCCGCGTCAATCCGCACCACGTATCGCGGTTCCCCGAACGCCACCGCCAGTCCGCGCCGCTGGCCAATCGTGAATTCTTCGATACCCCGATGGCGGCCGACGACCTGGCCCTCGGTGGTTACGATCTCTCCCGCGGTGGACGGGGCCATGCCTGCGGCCTCGCGCCGCTGCCGGACAAAATCCGCATGGTCCCCCGACGATACGAAACAGATCTCCTGGCTGTCGCGCTTGTCGGCCACGAGCAATCCCAGGTCCGCGGCCATTTGCCGAATTTCTGGCTTCCGAAAGCCCCCAACTGGCAGCATCATTCTCGCCAGGTACCGTTGTTCGACGCCGAACAGCACATACGATTGGTCCTTTGCGCGATCGATGCCGCGCAACAAGGCAAATTCGCCGCCTGGCGCTGCTGCATGTCCCGCGGACACACCGGCCGCCGCCTGATCCGCCTTGATGCCATTCGCCCTGGCAGCCTCGATCCGCGCATAGTGTCCTGTGGCCACGTATTCGGCTCCCACGCTGTCGGCGTATTCGAACAGCTTGCCGAACTTCAGCCAGTTGTTGCACATCACGCACGGATTGGGCGTCCGTCCAGACGAATACTCATCGACGAAATAGTCCATGATCCGCCCAAACTCGCTCTGAAAGTCGATCGCGTGGAAGGGGATATCCAATCGATCGGCGACCCGGCGGGCGTCGGCCGCGTCGCTGGCGGTGCAGCACCCCTGCTTGTGGTCCAGCCGGCCCGAAATCACCGGCAGCAATGACCCCGTGGTTCCGGTCCGCGGATCGGCGCAAACCGCGTCCGACGTTTCCCCATGCCGCATGAACAGCCCGATGACTTCGTGCCCCGCCTTCCGCAGCAAGTGCGCGGAGACGCTGCTATCGACCCCCCCCGACATCGCCAAAATCACGCGCGCCATGCCAACGTCCTAAAAACGAGCCATTTCTTGCAGTCTAGTGCGGCCGTTTCAGGGCAACAAGGCAAGCGACCGCGGGCGCTCGGTTCCCCTGGCCGCTCCCGGGGTCTACACTGACAGAAACCCCTGTTCCCGGTTCACTCGTATGTCCACCGAATCCTCCTCGTCAGACGCCGCCTCGCTGACCCCTTCCGCGGCCGCCCGCCTCGACTCCCGCAGCAAGTTCGGCTGGCTGGCGATGCTGGTGGTTTTGTGGCCGATCGTAATGGCCTTTTGCTGCGCGGTGGTCGGATTCCTGATCGGTCGAATGACCCCGGCCGGAGTTGCCGCCGAGCTGTGGAATCCCCGTAACGGCGCCGTTGCCGGCGCGGCGGTCGGAGCAGGCATCGGAGTCCCCCTCGGCTTTTACCATGCCAACAAAGTTCGCACCCGGCTCAACAGCATCCATCTCCAACGGGAGCAACTGCGAGCGGAAATTCAAAAGCGCAGGGCCGCGCTCGAACAACCCCGGCCACTCGTATGATTTTTCCCCTGCCGATTCTCTCCCCAGCCGCTGGTTGCCACACGCAATCCGATGCCAATGCGCCAAGGGCCGGCGCATCGCTGGCTGAAGCTCCGCGCTCAACTCCCGCCACGTCGCCTCCGCTGCCTATGTCACCGGCGGAGGTAGCGGACCGGGGTTGGGATGCCGTCGACGTGGTCTTAGTGACGGGTGACGCCTATGTCGATCATCCCAGTTTTGCCAACGCGCTGATCGGCCGCCTGCTGGAGAGCGAGGGGTATCGCGTGGCGATCCTGAGCCAGCCGGACTGGCGCTCCGCGGCCCCCTGGCGGACGTTTGGCCGCCCGCGCCTGTTCTTTGCCGTTTCGGCAGGGAATATGGATTCGATGATCAATCATTACACGGCCAATCGCAAGGTCCGAAACGACGACGCCTACAGCCCCGGCGGGCGGATCGGCCGGCGGCCCGATCGAGCCACGCTGGCCTATTGCCAGCGGTCACGCGAGGCGTTCAAGGGAGTTCCGATTGTGGTTGGCGGCGTCGAAGCCAGCCTACGCCGGCTCGCTCATTACGACTATTGGAGCGACAAGGTGCGGCGGCCTATTTTGCTCGATTGCAAGGCCGATCTGCTGGTGTTTGGAATGGGGGAACGGCCGGTGGTTGAGATTGCACGCCGACTGGCGGCCGGCGAATCACCGGCGGCGCTGCGCGATATCCGCGGGGTGTGCTACCGCCTGGGCGCGAAGGAAGCCGCTGAACTTCGTTTACGCGCGTCGACGCTCGATCCGTCGGTCGCCCTACCCCGTTCTGCATCGGACAGCGCCATCGATCCGGCGGTCTCTGCTTCCCGGCCGGCCAAGAGCCGCCGACAACCGCGCGATCCATCCAGCCGCTTAACCAATGCCCGCTTGCTGGACGCCGACACGCTGCTCCTGCCGGACACCGACGCCGTCGTGGCCGATAAACTCGCGTTTTGCGAGCTGACGAAAATCTCCCACAACGAGACCAACCCTTTCAATGCGCGGCGCCTGGTCCAGTTCGACGGACCGGAAGCCGTCGTGGTCAATCCTCCGGCGCTGCCCCTTGCGCAGGCGGAAATGGATCGCGTTTACGGGCTTCCGTACACGCGCAAGCCCCACCCCTCCTACGGCGATGAGCCGATTCCGGCCTTCGAGGTCATCAAGGAGAGCGTGCAGATCATGCGCGGCTGCTTCGGTGGCTGCACGTTTTGCTCGATCACCGCCCACGAGGGGCGAATCATCCAAAGCCGCAGCACCGAGTCCGTCCTGGCCGAAATCCGCAAGCTCTCCGCCGATCCCGATTTCAGCGGCGTGATCAGCGACATCGGCGGACCGACCGCCAACATGTACGAGATGCGCTGCACCCGGCCGGAGGTCGAGGCCAAGTGCCGGCGGCTTAGTTGCGTACATCCTACGATCTGCAAGCTCTTGGGAACCGACCACGGGCCGCTGTTGGATTTGATGAAACGTGCCCGCGCCGAACCGGGCGTGCGCAAAGTGCTGGTCGCCAGCGGAATTCGCATGGACCTGGCGCGCCGGGACCCCGAGTACATGCGGGAACTGGCCGAGCATCACGTTGGCGGCTATCTCAAAGTCGCCCCAGAGCACACCGACCCCCGGGTGCTGGAACTGATGAAGAAGCCAGGCACGGAAGATTTCTCTCGTTTCGACCAGGAATTCAAACGGGCCTCGAAAGCGGCCGGGAAGAAGCAATATCTGATTCCGTACTACATCGCCAGCCACCCGGGGAGCGACCTGGCGGCGATGATCGACCTGGCCCTGTTCCTGAAGCGCAACGGCTATAAGCCGGACCAAGTCCAGGATTTCATCCCCAGCCCGTTCGACATCGCGGCCTGCATGTACCACACGGGCCTGGATCCCTTCACCCGCCAGCCGGTGTACATCGCCAAGCACCTGCGGGACCGCAAACTGCAGCGGGCGCTGTTGCAGTTTTTCAAGCCGGAGAACTACTTCGAAGTCCGCCGGGCACTCGAATCCGCCGGCCGGCAAGACTTGATCGGTTCCGGGTGCGACTGCCTGATCCCCGCCAAGCCGCCGAAAGAAGCGCTCGACGAGCGGCGGAACCGGGCCAACCTGTCCCTCCAGGAACAAACCTCCGGCGA
>JALHPA010000472.1 GCA_022842745.1 Pirellulales bacterium | reverse complement strand
CCAGCACACGTCCCACGGTAATTGCGGACTTCCCTTCGCCAATCAGATACTGGCGGCCCAACCACCGCCCCAGCCCGAGCGACGCCATGCTGGGCCAGACGGTCATTACCGTAACTTCGCCCAGCGCCGGCGGCGCAACGCCTGCGATCGCCTGTTTCATGAGATGACTTCGTAAACGAACCGGTACGGCCAAGCCGCTTTCCCGCTTGCCACATCGCCCCTGTCGCATGAGCCTAGCAAACGGGCGGTTCGGCTGCCAGTGGTCGCGGGCAGGTCCGCTTGGAGCCGCTCCCGGCCACCGTGCTTTTGGGCCGTAGCGTTACACCAGTCCAAACGCGCACAGAAAGCCGAGGTTCAGGGCAATCGTAAAGGAGCTTGAATCGGTCGGTTCGCCAAACAGGTGCTCGATGACGCTCCAGGCCAGCAAGGCCGTCGTCGCCAACACGGTCATAACCCCGATCAAGACCCCGAAAGTCGGAACGCCGTCGTGGCCGACGAAGCCGAAAGCGTCCGCATGGCGCGCGAGGGCGAAAAAGCCAACTACGTTCAACAACGACAGCACGCTGCAGAGCGACAGCCGGGGGAGATAATCGAGCATTGGACCAAGAAATCGGGGACCGAAGTTTTCAACATCATAACGCCCCATCGAAGTCTAGAATACTAACCGGCGGCTCGGCGCAAAGGACCTCGGATCGACCGTTGCGGGAATTCCGATGCTAGCTCGGCGGTTGGCGGCCAGCTTGCCTTGTACCCGCGTGCGAATCCGCATACTATTCGGCCGCTTTCTCGGGCGGCGATTTCTGAAAACATGGTCCTCTCTAATCCCTTTAACACCGTGGTTGAATACGACATCCACCGCTCCTCGCGGCATTGCTCGGAAACCGGACGCGAGTTGCAGGCTGGGGAGCCGTTTTTTTCGGTGTTGCGGTCCACGGAGGGCCAGATTGTGCGCCAGGATTTTGCCCCCGAGTCCTGGCAGGGACCGCCGAGCGACGCGATTGGATGGTGGAAATCGCAAGTGCCGTCCCCATCGGCCAAACGCATGCAGTGGGCGCCCAACGAGGTGATGCTCCAGCTTTTCGACGATTTGGAAGTGCAGCCCGATCGCGAAGCCATGCGGTTCGTCCTCGGCTTGTTGCTGGTGCGGCGTCGCGTGATGCGGCTGGAAGCGACCGAGACCGACGACTCTGGCGCGGAGTTTGTCGTCCTGTCCTGCCCGCGAAGGCAAGCGGAGTACCGCGTGCCCGTGAACAATCCCTCCCCCGAGCAGACGCAAGCGATTCAAGCCGAGCTATCGCAGTTGCTGTTTGGCGGCGGAAGCGAGACTACGCTCGATTCGGGATTCCCAGCGGCTGAGTAGTGTTCGATCGCGGGTTGCAATGCCCGATCCTTTCGAGTGGGTAGACCCGGTATGATCCGCCAGCCGCTGTGCATGCTGCTCACCTTGGCGCTGTTGTTTTGCGCCGGCGGCGCAAGTTGTCCCTGGTTCCCGCGGCAGGTCGGTCCACCCATTCCCCAGGTGCTGCCGGCCACGGCGACCTTGGACCAGGTCGTGGCCGCGGTCAACGAGAACTCGGCCCGCGTGCAAAGCGCCGTCGCGACGCAAGCCACGCTTAGCGTTCCCGGCGTGATTCCCCTGCGGGCCGACCTGGCGTTTCAGCGTCCGAGGAATTTCCGTCTCCGGGCCGGAACGGCTCTGGGCGGCGATGAATTGGATGTTGGGAGCAACGACCTGCTCTTTTGGCGATGGCTGCGCCGAGAACAGCCTCCCGCGGTCTTCTTTTGCCGGCACGACCAGTGGGCCACCAGCAATTGCCGACAGTTTTTGCCCGTCGAACCCCAATGGCTGCTCGACGCCCTCGGCCTGCCGACGTTTGCCGCCGATGAGCAGCATCAGGGACCGTTTCCCGTGGGCGCAGGCAGGCTAGAAGTCCGCTCGATGTTGCGTGGCCCGGATGGCAACCGGACGCGCATCGCAATTATCGACGCCACCCGCGGCCTGGTCCTGGAGCAGCACCTGTATGGCATGCAGGGCGAGCTGCTGGCATCGGCCGTGACCAAGAATCACGTCCGCGATCCGGTGGTGGGGGCGAATTTGCCGCGGCGGCTGGAACTGCAGTGGCCATCGGCCCAATTGCGTCTGGCGATCGACGTGGTCGACTGGCAAGTGAACGTCATCACTCCGCAACACGCCGACCTATGGACCAAGCCCCAGCGAACGGATGCGCCGGATGTGGACCTGGCCGACCCCAGGCTCCAGTTCTCTCCCCCGGTGGCTGTTCCGGTCCCGCGCACGCCGGCAGTTTCAAACAACGCCCCGACGGCCTACGGCCGGCCGCCTGGCACGGCGATGAATCCGGCGGCAGGAGGGAATTGGCGTTCCTACGGGGCGGAGGCGCCGCCGCCGGTCACGGCGCGAGCGCCGGCTTGGGACCTTCAGCCCGATCGATAGCGTAATTCCAGCCTGAGCAAGGGGCTTTTCTCAGCCAAACCGACTGGAACCGTACTCGCTTACTTTGTCGCCGGCTGCTTTTCCGCGCGCTGTTTTTCTGCGGGTCGAATGTTCCGCTTGGCTCCCTTTTCGCCCGCGGGGTCGCGCATGTTCCAGGCTTCGACCCAGCGCTCCTCCTCCAGCCGCAGGCCAAAGTCCGCCAGCAGCCGCTTTTCCATGTCGGGCATGTGCCCTGCTCCGTAGAAGATGCCGATCTTCTTTTTGCCCCCCTCAATTTGCTTGGAAAGCACTTTGAGGCAGGCCTGATTGCGGCCCTCGATCAACGTGGACCCTTGCGGACCGCTGAGCGCCGAGGTGACAAACTCCAGATTCTCGAACTGCGTCGCCATCAGACGCTTGAGCTTGAGCGACCGGTTGCTGTCGAAAAGCGCCATCAGCAAATCGACGTCATTCAGCCCATTGGGATTACCTGCCTGCTGGGCCATCGACTGCCCCATCATGCGGAACATCATTCCCCAGATGCTCTCGCCGCGGTCCGACATGGCCTTCGAGAAGTCATCGGGAGACATATCCGCGTGAATGAAGTTGTCCTTGGAATAATCGACTTCGCGCAATTGGAATTCCAAGCCCAGCACGTCCTTCATCGCGTTTTGCACCCCAGACACGACGCTTTTGGAATCCCCTCCCCCTTTGGGCACTCGCGTCCCTTCCGGCGCGACCAGCTCGTACAACAGCACATCGTAGTTTTCAAACAGCTTGTTCAGCTTGGAAAAGTAAGCGCCATCGCCGACGTGGACCGCGCTTACCAATTCCACCACCAACCCCTCGCGGTCGGCGCCCTTGGGGACGTACCGCGCTACCGATGTCTCCAGCGCAATCGGCTCCCCTTTGGATGAGCGCGCCACGCGCAGGAAACGCTGCTTCTTGCCCTTGGCATCGGAGGCTCGATTCTCGGCAAAGACTCCAGCCCCTTCGCCTTCGGCGGCGCGCTGCTCCGGCTTGGTCGGTTGATCTCCGATCACCAAGGCCGCTGCTCCACCAACCGCCAGCATTAGGCCCAGGACTACGCCCATGCGCTGATCGCACATACGTTCCGTTCCCTTCACAAGGGTCAATTTCCACGAGCGGACCCGTCCGCCCGTTTGAGTATACGCCTGCGCAGCAGGGGGGACAATCAAACCGAGCGCGAAGTCCAGCGGCGGAAAAAGTTTCGGTCTCGCGGACTTCGCCGTCGGGATTGCGATGCCGTTGACTGGCCGCTTACTGGCCGCGGGAATGGAATTCGGGCGTTGAACTGCGGCTTCAACGGCCGGCCGGAGTTGCCCAAGATGCCTGCCTGGCGGTCAAGCGGTCGTCCTGACCGGGTGGCCAGAGGTGGACCAATATTCCAAATTCCCATGTTTCCAGCGTTACAAAATCTGGATTACG
>JALHPA010000471.1 GCA_022842745.1 Pirellulales bacterium | reverse complement strand
CAGCCTCTTGCAGCGTTTGCAGGACGCGATCCAAGTTGAAGCTTCCTGGTTTCTGACGCGGCGGGAACTCCTGGTACGTGGCCAGGTGCTTGGCGACAAAACCCTGCGCAGGGAGCAGAATAAAGGCATGGTCCACGCGCCAGCGGTCATAATCGCCGGCCTCATGATCGGCGCGCTCGAAGGGATCGGTCCGCAAGCAGAACAGCTTGGGAAAGCGAAGCGGAACGAGCGGATCCTGCCAGACATCCAATCCGTGGGCGCGTTGCTCCATGAACACGATCTTCCAGCGATCGTAGCGGAGTCCGCAGAGGTTGCCGTCGTCGGTCCAGTAGAAGAATTCGTTTCGCGGGCCCTTCTTCGCTTCCCCCTTGAAATAGGGCAACAGATTGTACCCGTCCAAATGCACCTTGTACTGGCGGCCATTGGCCGTGAGGCCCTTCATCAGCTTGTCTTTGATATCGGGATCGCCGGCGGCGGCCATCAGGGTGGGGACCATGTCTTCGTGCGAAAACACGTCGTTGTAGACGGTGCCTGGCTTGATGACTCCGGGCCAGCGGATCATGCAGGGGACGCGGTAGCCTCCCTCCCAATTGGAGTTTTTCTCGTTGCGGAAAGGAGTCGTGCCGCCGTCGGGCCAGGAGAAGCACTCGGCCCCGTTATCGGTCGAGTACATGA
Source organism: Pirellulales bacterium (assembly GCA_022842745.1). Classification (GTDB taxonomy): domain Bacteria; phylum Planctomycetota; class Planctomycetia; order Pirellulales; family JALHPA01; genus JALHPA01. Next base: position 3,208 of record JALHPA010000471.1, on the reverse strand, counting down.
CGATCGTATTGTCCGCGATGCCCAGATCATCCAGCTTCTTAAGCAGTTGTCCGACATGACCATCGTGTTCGGCGAGTCCATCCTGGTACACGCCCAATCCCGTCTTCCCTACGGACTCCTTCTTCAGGTGGGTCCAAATGTGCATCCGCGTCGAATTCCACCACAGAAAGAACGGCTTGTTCGCCTTGGCCGCGCGGTCCAGAAAGCCGAGCGCCCCAGCGGTGATCTCGTCATCCACGGTCTTCATGCGTTCGATGGTCAACGGGCCGGTGTCGGTGATCTTTCCGCCAGCGAAGGACTTGATCACGCCACGCGGACCGAACATTTTCTTCAGTTCGGGATTCTTGAAATAGTCCGGGTGTTCCGGCTCCTGCTCGGCGTTCAGGTGGTAAAGATTGCCGTAAAACTCGTCGAACCCGTGATTGCTGGGCAAGAACTCGTCCCGATCGCCCAGATGGTTCTTGCCGTATTGGGCGGTCATATAGCCCTGGCTCTTGAGCAATCCCGCGATCGTCGGATCCTTTACGGACAGTCCTTCCTTGGAACCCGGCAGGCCGACCTTCAGCAACCCGGTGCGGAAGGGACTTTGCCCGGTCAGGAACGCCGCGCGCCCCGCGGTGCAGGATTGTTGCCCGTACCAATCGGTGAACAGGGCGCCTTCGTTGGCGATGCGGTCGATGTTGGGCGTATGGGTCCCCATCATGCCACGGTGGTAGGCGCTGGGGTTGAACCAGCCGATGTCGTCCCCCCAGATGACGAGGATGTTGGGCTTCTTCTTGGTTTGCTTGAGCGAGGCCAGTGCGAACCGGTTGTGTTTCGCCAAGGCCATTCGATCGTCTTCGGATGCGACGGGGGGCGCATTCTCCGCGACCAATTGTTGCTTCGAGATCGCCTCGCCAACGCAGCACGATTCGCCAGTTGCGCCCTTGTGCTCCGTTTCCTGGGAAAGCACATCCGCAGCCTTCAGAGGGCCAGGTGCGGCCGAAGCGTTGAACTTGAAATCGGTCGACGCACCCACGAAGCCGAGGACGGCGCCGAGGACGATGCACCCCAAGCCAGACCAAGAGGAAACGCGAGACATGGATTTTCTCACAGAAGGAACTAAACCAAAAACACAAATCCCATCGAGAAGGCGCGGAGCGGAAGAGACGTTCCGCGCCGGAACCGCGATTGCAGTTGCATGGTAAAGTAGCCCGATCGACCGTTACCGGCAAGGGTTACGGCCGCCGATTGCTAAAAATCGCATCTTCAATTTTGATTGGAGTGCCCTGTGCCAGATTCGCACAGTTGAGAGGGGTCAGACAATCCGTAGTTCAGCTATCTGGATTTGCGGACGCCCAAACTGGCCAGAGTGAATAAGCTCACACTGCTGACGATCCTACATCAGCCGCAGCCTGTCACTTCCACAGATTCCGGTCGAGCATCCGGTAATTGATCGCTTCGTTGACGTGGGTGGAGGTGATCGCCGCCGAGGCTTCCAAGTCGGCGATCGTCCGGGCGACGCGCAGGATCTTGTCGTGCGCCCGCGCCGAAAGCCCCAGTTCCGTCATCGTGCTGCGGAGCAGGTTTAAGCCGGCGTCGTCGAGCTGGCAAAACTGCCGGATCTGGCGATGGGTCATCTGCCCGTTGTGGCGCACCGTGCTTGAGGCGAACCGACCGGCCTGGATGCGGCGGGCATCGACGACCGATTGGCGCATGATCGCGCTAGAGGTGCCCGGGGTGTGATTGGACAGCTCCTTGAAGGGGACGGCGGGAACTTCAATGTGAATATCGATGCGGTCCATGAGGGGGCCGCTGATTTTGCTCATGTAGCGCTCGACCTGGGGGACGGTGCAATGGCACTCGCGGCGGGGATCGCCGCGGTAACCGCAGGGGCAGGGGTTGAGCGCCGCCAAGAGCATGAAGTTGGCGGGGAAGGTGGTGCTGTTCAGCGCCCGCGAGATCGTCACCACGCCGTCCTCCAACGGCTGGCGGAGGACCTCCAGGGTTTGCCGATTGAATTCCGGCAGTTCGTCCAGGAATAACACGCCGTTGTGCGACAGCGAGATTTCACCGGGGGTGGGGATGCTGCCCCCCCCAACCAGGCCGGCGTTGCTGATCGTGTGGTGCGGCGAACGATACGGGCGGGTGGCCAGCAGCGGCTGACCGGGACGGAGCAGCCCCATGGCGCTGTAGATGCGCGTGGTCTCGATCGATTCGGTCGGAGTCAACTCGGGAAGGATCGTCGGGACGCGCTTGGCGAGCATCGTCTTGCCGGAGCCGGGGGGGCCAAGCATCAGCAGGTTGTGCGCCCCGGCGGCGGCGATCGTGATCGCCCGTTTGGCCATCTCTTGCCCGCGCACGTCGGCGAAATCGACTTCGTATTGGGCATATTCCTGGAACCACTCGTTGAGTCGCGCGGGCGTCGGTTCGATGTCGATCTGTCCGGCGAAAAAGGCCACCGCTTGCGAAAGGCTGCCGATCGGAATGACCTCGATTCCTTCGACCACGGCGGCCTCGGCGGCGCTGGCGGTTGGCACGACCAGCCCGCGGAGGCCGGGTTGCGCCGCGGCGGCGATGGCCATGCTCAGCGCCCCTTTGGTGGGACGGGTGAGTCCATCGAGGGCCAGTTCCCCCACCACGGCGTATTGGGAGAACCGATCGGAGGAAAGTTGGCCGCTGCCGGCCAACATGCCAAGACTGATCGGTAGATCGAACGAGGCGGCTTGCTTGGGGAGCTCCGCGGGGGCGAGATTGATGACCACGCGATCGACGAGGCGCGTGAAGCCGGAGTTGATGAGCGCCCGCTCAACGCGGTGGGTGCTCTCCTTGACGGCGGCTTCCGGGAGGCCGACGAGGACGGTCTTGGGGAGCGCGCCGGGGGAGACATCGACTTCCACCTCGACCGGCAGGGCGTCGATACCCAACAGCGAGAAGGTCGCAAGTTTTGCCAGCATGAGGTCCACGCGGCGCGCAAGACGGAATGGCCATCGCCAGCCGCCATTGTGGATCAGCGGCGCGCGGGAAACAAGTTGGCGGGGCGGATGACTTGCCCACGTCTGGATTGCGGCGCTATCTGGCCCGAATCACTGTTTCGGTTCACTGGCTTGGCGCAATAACTCGACTGCGGCTTGTTCGATCTCGTGTTCCATCCCGCGGCGGTAGCCGGACCAGACCGCGCGGATCACCCCCTGGCGGTCGAGCAGGACGGTGGTTGGATACCCCTCCA
>JALHPA010000470.1 GCA_022842745.1 Pirellulales bacterium | reverse complement strand
GCCGGCGATCACCGCGTCTACGCCGGCGAGATGATCGAGCAGGACGCGGCGGTCGAGGAGGGCGGTTTCGGAATCGGGGAGGAGGATGTCGAAGCCGGCGGAGGCGAGGATTTCGCGATGGCGGCTGGCCATCGTCCGCATGGAGGCGGGAACGACAAGAACGCGAGGCATAAACGGGGATCTCGGCGGAAATGAGCGATTGGCATGAGTCGGAACAGGGACTATTGCGATGCGGCAACGGCGGCGCGGAGTTCGGCCAATTCTCTTTCGAAGCCGCCGGAGAGGATCGGGAAGCGGCACCAGGTTTTGGGGTCGAGATTCTGGTCGTCGAGATGGAAGGAGGGGGCGTAGCGCTCGCGCTTCCATTGATTGCGGCACCAGAGGCGGAAGAACCGCTCGACCCAAAGAGCCAACTGCGGAAGCGGAATGGCGGGAAAGTCGACCTGCATCAAGCGGAAGATTTCCAGGGGGCTGCGCTTGTCGCGGATGGCGGCGCGTTCGATGACATCCAGCAGGTCGTAGGGCATGAGGTCGGCTTCGTCGGTTTGCAGGGCGCTGGCGGGACGGAGCTCGGCGGTGGGGGCCTGGGCGTTGACGGCGTGGAGGGCAGGAAGGGGACCGAGGCCCTCGGGACCGGTCGTTTCGAGCCAGCGCAACCAGCGGCGGAGGAAGGCTTTGTCGATGCCTGCTATGGGGCTGAGGCCGCCGCAGGTGTCGCCATCCATGGTGGCGTATCCGACGGCGGCTTCGGAGCGATTGCTGGTGGCGAGGAGGAGCGCGCCTGAGAGGTTGGCGAGGAGCCAGACGCTGGGAGCGCGGGAACGGGCCTGGATGTTTTGCAGGGGGATATCGTCGGATTCCCAGGTGAGATCGCGGCCGATGGCGCGGCCGACGAGGTCGACGTAGCCTTGGACGAGGGAATCGACGTCGAAATGGTAGAAGCGGGCGCCGATGGCGTGGGCGACGGCTTGGGCGGCGTCGCGGGTGGTGGAGGAGCTGTTGCGGGTGGACTGGTAGACGCAGGCGAGCAATTTGGAGACGAGGGCGCGATCGTCGGAGGCGTGTTCGCCGAGGGGGGGGGCGAGGTCGGGCCAGTAGGAGAGTTTTTTCAGGAAGGCGTCGCGGCCGAGCTCGGCCGTGCCGAAGCGGACCAGCATGGCGGAGAGGCAGGCGACGGCGGCGGAATCCGCGCCGCCGCTCGTGGAGACGACGAAGCCGCGGGAGCGGCTCTTACGCATGTAGTCGAAGAGGCCCAGGCAGAGGGCGCGGGCGAATTCCTCTTCCTTGACGAAAGGGCTGGTTTCCCAGGAGGGCGCGGGGACGGCGGTGGGGAGGGGATCGTGGCGGCGGAAGCGGAAGGGGACGCGGACGCAGTCGCCGGCGGGGGAGGCTAGATCGGGGGAATAGCTGCCGCTGGCGGCGCGGGTGAGGCGGGTGGCGTCGAGGTCGATCAAGGCGGTGGTCAGTCCCCAGTCGGCGTAGGAGAAGCGGGGACCGCGAGCGAGGAGCTTGCCGGCGGAGGCGATAAGGGCGCCGCCGTCGTAGATAGCGCGGCCGGCTTCGTTGCCGAGGAGGTTGGAGTAAACGTAGCTGACGCCGAAAGCGCGGGAGCCTTCGAGGACGAAGCGCTCGCGGACGTTGTCCTTGCCAAAGGCGAAGTGGCTGGCGCTGGGATTGAGGATGACGTCGGCGCCTTGGAGGGCGAGGTAGCTGCCGGGGCGGTTGGCGACCCAGGCGTCTTCGCAGATTTCGAAGCCGATTTTCACGCCGCCGCAATCGAAGTAGACATCGCCGAGCGGATACTCGACGCCGTCGGCGTTGAAAAGGGCCTGGCGATCGGCGGGCCAGGGTTTGAACCAGCGGGGCTCGTAGTGGATGCCGTCTCCGGCGAGGAATCGCTTGGCGGCGAAGCCGGCGATCTTGCCATCCACGGCCAGGCAAGCGGTGTTGTAGAGGGCATTGTTGAAGAGCAGCGGCAGACCGAGGGAGACGACCATGCCGGCGGTTGCGGGGAGGATTTCCTTAAGGATCTCCCAGGCGACGCGGCGGGTGTTCGGAGAGAGAAAGGCGTCTTCGCAGCCGTAACCGGTGATGCACAGCTCGGGGAGGCAGAGGAGATCGACGTTTTGGGCGGTGGCGGCCTGGAGGGCGTCAGTGATGTGGCGAGCGTTGAACTCCCAGTCCAAAGGGGTCTGGTTGAGGATCGCCGCGCCGACCTTGATGAGCTGCATGGGAGATTGACAGGAGGCAACGCCGCGCGGGAGGGAATCGATGCGCGGGAGAGGGCATTATCGCGGCTGGGGGGCCGGGAGAATAGGGAGCAATCAGGTCGCAGCCGACGTGGCCTGAGAGGCGGCGGCTGGAGCGGCTTCTGTGTCGGAGGCGGCAGCAGCGCTAATGGCAGTAGCGCTAATGGCGGCAGTGCTGGCGGCCGCAGTGATAGCAGAGGCAGCGCGGGAGCGGTCGTACCAGTGTTTGAGGACGTCGAGGAGTTTGGGGCGGTCGATGGGCTTGGTGGCGAAGTCGGTGCAGCCGGCTTCGAGGCAGCGTTCGCGATCGCTGGCCATGGCGTGGGCGGTGAGGGCGACGATGGGGGTTTGGACGCCGCGACGGCGGAACTCGCGGGCCAGTCCGTAGCCGTCGAGGACCGGCATTTGCATATCGGAGAGGATGAGATCGAAGGGCTCGCCCTGTTGTTGGGCGAGGAGGAATTGATCGAGGGCCAACTGGCCGTTTTCGGCCAGGGTGACGCGGGCGCCTGCGCGTTTGAGGATGACGGCGATGAGGCGTTGGTTGTCGAGTCCGTCTTCGGCGACCAGGAGGCGGCAACCGGCGAGCGAAGGGAGGTTGAGCGCGGCCTGATCGGGGAGTCGAGCGTGACAGGATTCCTGGGGGGCGGCCAACCAATGGACGCGATCGAGGGGGCCGGTCGCGATCGAGAGGACGAAGGAACTGCCTTTGCCGGGGACGCTGGTCACGCTGATCTCGCCGTCCAGCAGCCGGGCCAGGCGCTGGCTGATGGCGAGTCCGAGTCCGGTGCCGCCGAAGCGGCGGGTGGTGGAGGCGTCTCCCTGGCAGAAGGGTTCGAACAAACGGGCAAGCTCGCTGTCGGTCATGCCGATGCCGGTGTCGACGACCTGGAATTGGAGCCGGGGGGCGGAAGGGGGGGCGTCTTCGAAGCGGATAATCAACCGGACGCTGCCCTGGTGGGTGAATTTGAGGGCGTTGCTGACGAGGTTGATGAGGATTTGGCGGAGGCGGGTGGGATCGGAACGGATGGTTTCGGGAATGGGGCTTGCGTATTCGACGCTGAGGCTGACGCCTTTGGCCTCGGCACGCACGCGGAGCAGGGAGAGGACGTCGGAGACGACCTGGCCAAGCTGGAACTCGTGGATTTCTACTTCGAGCCGTCCGGCTTCGATCTTGGAGAGATCGAGGAGGTCGTTGATGATTGCCAGGAGGTGCTCCCCGTTGCGACGGATGCTGGCGAGGACGGTCTGGGGATCGATATCGGAAGGTCCGCCCGAGAGCGTGGCATGGAGCAGATCGGCGAAACCGACGATGGTGGTCATCGGGGTGCGGATCTCGTGGCTGATGTTGGCCAGGAATTCGCTTTTGATGCGGGTGGCTTGTTCGGCCTTTTCGCGGGCATGGGCCAATTGCTCATTCTGAGCGAGGAGTTGGGCCGCCTGGCGAAAGAGGAGCGCGTGGGCGGCGGCCTCTTGCTCACTGTCGCGGCGGAGAGCGGAAGCAGAGCGTTCGGCAATGGCGAGCTGGCGGGCGGCGCGAAGCGAGCGGCCGAGGGAGCCGATCTCGGCGATGACGATGGTGGTGAGGGCAACGGGGGCCAGCAAATAGGAGTCGTCGACCGCCAGGCGGCTGGC
>JALHPA010000469.1 GCA_022842745.1 Pirellulales bacterium | reverse complement strand
ATTTTTATCGATAGCAGATCCTTGACTGAACATGGCGCGACCACCGATACGCCTGTCACTTTTAACATCAAGGAGAAGCCGCTGCGGTTGGCTTTGGAACTGATGCTCAAGGAGCTGGGACTGGGCTACACGATCCGCGATGGGTTGATCGTTGTGGCGACAGAAAAAGATGCGCGGCCGCGCATGGAGACGAGGGTGTATCTGGTCCCGAGCGGTACCGTGAACGACTTGCTGCGGGTGATTCCCGACACGGTTGAGATTGAAAGTGGGATCTCGACAAGACCGGACACGATACGGCATTTTCGAGCGACGGGCGGTCAGCCAGTGGGGGAAAGAATTGAATTAAGCGACCGCTGGGGGGGCACGATCGGCATTTTTCGCGGCGCGCTGGTGATATCCCAGTCACCCGACGTGCATTTGAAGATCGAGCGCCTGCTTGCGGATCTGGGACCGGTGATGCCGGGTCAGGATTCGCGGCCGCTTGACCCCGAATCGCCCGGTCCCGACGGGGTCGACAGATAGGCGCTTGGATCGCCGGGCGGCATCCCCCCTTAACAGCGAAAATTTCCTTTGCCGGCGATCGTTGTTAGACTAGCAATCTACCGAGCGGCTCCGCTGGGACCGTCCAGGCTGGTTCGCAGTGCGCGATCGAGCGGACGGAGACGGCGGAGCGTTTTTTCTGACCGGATGGGTCTGGCCCTCGAGTGGAACTTTCAGCCAAGGGTACGTCGATGAAGCTTGCTGTGATCGGTTGCTGCTGGTTGTTGGGTTGCGGGGTGGCCTATGGCGCGGGGGAGAGCGGCGCCGCGGCGGGAGGGGGGGCGAATATCCGGCTGCCCAAGGACTTTCGGATCGAGCTGCTGTATACGGTGCCCAAGGAGAAGGAAGGCTCATGGGTGGCGATGTGCGTCGACCCGCAGGGGCGATTGATCGTGGCCGATCAGCACGGGTCGCTGCACCGGGTGTGGCTGCCGAAGGCGCCGGGGGAGACGGTCAAGACCGAACCGATCAAGCTGGATATCGGCGGGGCGCATGGGCTTTTGTACGCGTACGACAGCCTGTACGTGGCGGTCAACGAAGGGGGGCGGAAGCACGGGGTGTACCGGCTGCGGGATACGAACGGGGACGATCAGTTCGATCACGTGGAGTTGCTGCGCGAGGTAAGAGCCAGCGGGGAGCATGGGCTGCATTCGCTCGTGCCTTCGCCGGACGGCAAGTCGATTTTCGTGGTGATTGGCAATCAGAGCTCGCTGACCAAGATGCAATCGTCGCGGGTCCCCATGCACTGGGGAGAGGATGACCTGTTGCCGCGGCTGACGACGGGGTTCATGGACGACTCGTACGCGCCGCAAGGATATATCTCGAAAATGGACCCCGATGGGAAGAATTGGGAATTGATCGCGATGGGGCTGCGGAACGAGTTCGACGTGGCCTTCAATAAGCACGGGGAACTGTTCACCTACGACGCGGACATGGAGTGGGACATTGGCCAGCCGTGGTACCGGCCGACGCGGGTGAACCACGTGATCAGCGGGGCGGATTTTGGCTTTCGCAACGGGAACGGGAAATGGCCGGACACGTACCTGGATTCGTTCGGGGCGGTGGTCGACGTGGGACCCGGCTCGCCGACGGGAATCACGTTTGGGTACGGGGCGGCGTTTCCTGCGCGGTACCAGGACGCGCTATTTCTGGCGGATTGGAGCTTTGGCAAGGTGCGGGCGGTGCATTTGACTCCCAAGGGATCGACGTACACCGGCGAGGTGGAGGATTTCATCAGCGGGCAACCGTTTCCCGTGACCGATTTCTTGATCCACCCGGATGGTTCGATGCTGTTGGCGGTGGGGGGACGGGGGGCGCAATCGGCGCTGTACCGCGTGACCTACACGGGGAGCGAATCGACGTCGCCTGGCCCGGCGGAGCAGGTGCTGGCCGAGGAGCGGGAACGGCGGAAGGGGCTGGAGCAGTTTCATGGAAAGCAGGATCCGGCGGCGGTCGAGAAGTCGTGGGGGGAGCTGTCGGCAAGCGATCCGGCGATTCGGCACGCGGCGCGGATTGCACTCGAGTGGCAAGACTCGGCGGGTTGGCGGGACCGGGCACTACAGGAGAGCGATCCACGGAAGGCGATTCCGGCGATCGCGGCCTTGGCGCGGATCTCGGGGCGGGACGCGATCCACCGGACCGAGTCTTCGCCGGTAATGGGGGCGAAACTGCAGGGGGACCTGCTCGGGGCGCTCGATCGCATCGAGTGGGGGAAGCTGGCCCCGAGGGACCGGCTGGACTTGCTGCGAACGTATTGCCTGGTCTTGATTCGGGGGGGAAAGCCGGACGACGAGACGCAGAAGCGGCTGGGATCCCGGTTCGACAGGCTGTTTCCCACGAAGCACCCGCCGACGGACATGCTGCTGGCGCGGCTGTTGATCTACCTGGAGGCCCCCACGGCGGCGGCCAAGGTGATCGAGGCGCTCCAGGCCGCGCCGACTCAGGAGGAGCAGATCGATTATGCGGTGGCGCTGCGGACGCTGAAGTCCGGCTGGACGCCGCCACTGCGAGAGGCATATTTCCGCTGGTTCGCCGACGCGGAGAGCTACCGGGGGGGGAACACGCTGGCCAGTTCGCTGCGGACGGCCAAGAACCAGGCGATCGAGACGCTCAGCGGGGAGGAGAAACAGGCGCTGGCGGCCGTCCTTCAAGCGAAGGGCGAGAGGAAAACTCCGCGGGAGCTATTGGAGGCGCGGCCGGCGATCCGGAACTGGACGGTCGAGGAGCTGATGCCGGTCGTGGAGAAGGGACTGCAAGGGGGGCGGGATTTCGCTCGAGGGCGGCAGGCGTATCATGCCGTGGCCTGTTCGGTGTGCCACCGATTTTCCCAAGAGGGGGGGGCGGTGGGACCGGAGTTGACGAACGTGGTGGGAAGGTATAGCCCGCGCGACCTGTTGGAGTCGATCGTCACGCCGAGCAAGGTGATCAGCGATCAGTACCAGGCGATCGTGATCCAGACCAAAAAGGGGAAGACGATCACCGGGCGGGTGGGGAACCTGGCGGCGGCGAATTTGAACGTGATCGAGGACATGTTCGACCCAGGGCGGATGACGAACGTGGACCGGGAGGAGATCGAGTCGATCACGCCGGGCACGGTGTCGATGATGCCCGAGGGGCTGTTGAACTCCCTGACGTCGGAGGAGATTCAGGATTTGTTCGCGTATTTGCTATCGCGAGGGGATCCGGAGCACCCGGCGTTTAAGAGCGGGGGGGCGGGACGGTAGGTGCCGGTAACTTTCGAGCGAGGTCGCTAGATTTGAGCAAGCGCCAAGGAAATCGCCAGGGACGGAATCCGATGCCGGTGGTGGCGGACGGGCGGCAGCGCGCGCTCGAAGGCGCCCGAGAGCAACTGACGGAGCTGAGGAAGCGAATTAAAGCGACGGTGCGAGAGGAGTGGGCCGACCGCTGGGGACGCTCGGGAGTTATCGGCCGTTTTTGGCTGCGGCTGCGAATGGGCCATGAGGTGCGCCAACGGATGCGGCGCGAGGCAGAGAAAGTAGCGCCCCAAGGGGGGCTGTACGCGGCGCGAGGACGATCCTAGCGACAAATTATCTTGCGGACGAATGCCTCGGCGATTACTTGGCCGAGCGGAGGAAGGTTTCAATGCGGTCGAAGCCGGCGCGGAGGGTTTCCAGGCTGGCGGCGAACGAGATGCGGACGTAGCCTTCGGCGCCGAAGGCGGAACCCATGACCGTGCCGACTTTGTGCTGATCCAGTAGGGCCAGGCACCACTGGGCGGAGTTGTCGCAGCGGACGCCGTGGTAGGTTTTGCCCAGGTGGGCCTGGATATTGAGGAAGGCGTAGAAAGCGCCAGCCATGTTGGGGCAAGTGACCTTTGGCAGCGAGG
>JALHPA010000468.1 GCA_022842745.1 Pirellulales bacterium | reverse complement strand
CTGGCAGCGGATTTCGGCCGCCTGGCTGCCCTCTTTGGGTCTCAACCCGTTCTGCGAACGCCCCTTGCGGCATTACTGCTTCCCGGAAACAATGCACCCCAGATGGCGGGCCGGCGTATTGGCTTTCGCCGCGGCGGAGACAATAGAGGACGATTGACATGGGCTTGTTCAGCGGCAAAAAGGGACTCATCTTGGGGGTGGCGAACGACCATTCGATTGCCTGGGCTATTGCCCAGCGGATCCTCGAAGAAGGGGGCGAATGTGGCTTTTCCCACCTGCCGGATCGACCGGACGACGAGCGGCAGCGGAATCGCCGCCGGGTCGCCCTGCTTACCGACCCTCAGCCCCAAGCCAAGTTTCTCCTTCCGATGGATGTCTCTAAGGACGAAGACATCCGGGCGATTGCCGCGCGGGCAGGCCAAGAATTTGGCAAGCTCGACTTTGTGCTGCATTCCATCGCCCACGCGTCGCTTGAGGACCTGAAGAAGGATACGATCGAGACCAGCCGAGAAGGCTTCAAAATGGCGATGGAAATCAGTGCCTATAGCTTGCTGGCGGTGGCTCGCGAAGTACGCTCCCTCATGGCACCCCGTTCCGCCTTGCTTACGCTCACCTATTATGGCGGCGAACGTCCGGTTCCTGGCTACAACGTCATGGGCATTTGCAAGGCGGCCCTCGATAGCGCGATGAAGTACCTGGCCTACGATCTGGGGCCGCAGGGAGTGCGCGTCAACGCCCTTAGCGCAGGACCGCTCCGCACGCTGGCCGGGCGGGGCGCTGGGGTCGACGACATGCTCGGCTTGTACGAGCAGATCGCTCCCCTGCAGCGCAATATCACCCACGACGAAGTCGCGCGGAGTGGCGCCTTCTTGCTGTCCGATATGTCCGATGGCATCACCGGCGAAATTCTGCACGTCGATGGGGGCTACAATATCATGGGTTCGCCCGGTCGGATGCTTGACCGGATCAAAAAGTCCACGTAAGAGCGCATGAAGGACGATCCACCCGCGCCAGCGCCGGCACGTTTGTGCGGTGACGCGTCGCTATCGATCGGTCAATGCGCCACGCTGGCCTGTATTCTAGAGGCCACCGCGCCGAAGCCGGGAAACGTCCATCGGGGAGCGGACTTTGAGGATCTCACGTATCCCCAATTGCTGACGAGCGGCGTAATGATCGCGCCGATTATGGAGACGGCCTACCAACGACCTCTGGGCGAGACCATCCTGGCCGCCGTTCGCGCCACGAAAGCCGCGGTTGCCACCAATTCCAACCTGGGAATCCTGCTACTCCTTGGACCTCTGGCATCTGTGCCGGCGCATATTCCGCTCCGTGCCGGAGTAGGCTCGCTTTTGGGCAGTCTATCGGCGGACGATGCCCGGCTCACGTACTCCGCCATCTTGCTGGCGAAGCCCGGGGGCCTTGGCCGATCCAATCGCGATGATCTGTTTGCTCCGCCGCCCGAGGATTTGATCGCGGCAATGCGTACTGCCCAGGATCGCGATCAGATCGCAAGGCAATATTCGACAAACTTCGCCGACATTTTTGACCAGGTTGTGCCTGCCCTTCAGCGCTACTGCGAGTCGCTCCCGTTGGACGAAGCGATTGTCGAAGCGTTCCTGTCAATCTTGAGCCAATCGGCCGACAGCCTGATTGCGCGCAAATGCGGCCGGGAGATTGCCCAGAGGTCCAGCGACTGGGCCGCGGAGATTCTGGCCACCACGACGCCGCAGACGGACGAGCGACTGCGCGCGATCGCCGAATTTGATTTTTGGTTGCGAAGCGACGGGCACCGCCGCAACCCTGGCACTACCGCCGACCTGATTGCGGCGGGTCTATTCGTGCTACTTCGCGATGGGTTGCTTCGACCGCCGTTCGACCGCTGTCCTGCCATCGAACCCCCCGCGAATGGGGCCGGTGGCTCTCACAAACCTGCGGGTTAGGGCCAAAAAATTGCGAGGCCAACGAACGATTCCGCTCGTTGGCCTCGCTTGTTCTGCAATCCGACGACAGCAGCGACTGCCTACACCACCTTGGTCACGCCGGGGACAGCGCGGGCATAAAGACCGTTCATGTCCGGCAGCGACGGCGGCGTCGCGGAAAACGTGAATTCCTTGGGCATGATGCCGACTTGCGAGTTGATCGCTTCGTCCCAGGTCAGCTCTTGGCCCGAATAGGTACACATCCGGCCGAAAATCGCGGTCATGGTGCTCTTGGCGCCCGCCTCGGCTTCGTTGAATGGCTTGTCTTCGCGAATCGCGGCGAACAGGTCGTCGTGCTCGACCTGGTAGGGATCCGGATTGTCCCCTCGATATCGCCATTTGTTGTCGCCAGTGATGTTGTACGCGCCGATGTTGCAAGTTCCCTTGCTGCCGTGGACATGCTCGGAGACGCTGTTCCAGCAGCCTTCGATATGCCGGCATTGGCTATACATACGCGAGCCGTCGGCGTATTCAAACTCCACGCAGTGGTGATCGAACGTCTCGCCGTTGTCCAATCCCTTGCGAACCTCGCAGCCGCCCATGCCGTTCGCCTTGATCGGATAGGCGTTCTTCAGCCAGTTGATCACGTCGAGATTATGGATGTGTTGCTCGACGATATGGTCGCCGCAAATCCAGGTGAAGTAGTACCAATTGCGAAGCTGATACTCCATTTCCGTCAGGTTGGGATATCGCTTTTGAAGATCCTTCCGGGAATTGCGCCACGGGGTCGTGCCATTCCAATAAACCCGACTCGCGATGATGTCGCCAATCGCGCCATCCTGAAGTCGTTTGATCGTCTCGATGTATCCGTTCTGGTGGCGGCGCTGCAATCCCACGCCAACCTTAAGGTTCTTCCGCTTCGATTCTTCCGCCGCGGCGAGCACCTGCCGCACGCCAGCCGCATCGGTCGCGACCGGCTTTTCCATAAACACATGCCGTCCGGCCTTTACCGCCGCTTCGAACTGCATGGGACGAAATCCCGGCGGCGTCGCCAGAATCACCAATCCGTGTTCCCCGACGGCATCGATCGCCTGCTGGAACGCGTCCAATCCGACAAATTGCCGTTCCTGTGGCACGTCGATGCGGTCCTTCAGGCTGCCGTCGCTCGACAGATGTCCCAGGCTGCTGTCCAGCCGATCCTTGAACGCGTCGGCCAAGGCCACCAGTTTCACGTTTCCTTTGGTTCGCAGCGCCTGAGCACAGGCCCCGGTCCCGCGCCCGCCACAGCCGATGAGGGCGATCTTGATTTGGTCATCGCCCGCCGCATGCACGCTCGAAGCAGCTCCCAACGTTCCGACCAGGGCGCCGCCGGCGACGAGGAATGACGAACTCTTGATGAAATCGCGACGCGAGGGCACGCCGGTGTTGACAGGTTCCATAAACGGGTCTCCAAATAATTGAATAAGATTCGAGTTGCGCTACCGCGACAAACGAGAGAACCTCGGTCCGCACCTCCTGTTCGTCCCTTCCCGCCAAGAGCGCCTGTCCGGTCAAAGATCCGCCTTGGGCGGCGAATTCCGGCGTCTAGGGCACTCCCCCACAGGCTAAAGATTAGACAACTCTGTGCCGCGATGCAATCACTTTTCGTCCGGCGCAAGCTGGGACCTGTCGTGTGGCAAGCCGCAGCGATTCGAATGCTAGTTGTCACTCGCCGGGGGGGTCCGCCCCAGATGCCCCAATCTTCCGTCAGTCACGGCAAGGATAAGTGAACCGCCCCCCTTTACCCTCAATCTCCAAACCCGCATCCCAGATTTGTTTCTTTTCCTCTTCGCTTGGCTCCACGAGCGGGCGCACAATGCGAAAACCGGAAAACTTGGCGTCGGTATGATACCAGACGCTTTGTGGAATCTGCGGATCTTGCTGCTTCCAATCCTTATTCGACGCGCGCCGCGCGGCGCTGCGGAGCGCTT
>JALHPA010000467.1 GCA_022842745.1 Pirellulales bacterium | reverse complement strand
ATGGCCTTGGTTTCACCACCATTGGCGTGGCCTGGTTTGGGGCTGAACGTTTCGAACTGGCTGGGTCCGCCCTGCATCCAGAGCAGGATGCAGGCTTTGCCCCGCTTGCGCAGTTCGGCGGCGTTGGCCGCTAGGTGGTCGGTCCAACCGAGGGTTCCGGCGGCCAGTCCGGCAACCGAAATGCCGCGCAAGAAATCCCGGCGGCCAATGACGCGCGATCGGTTGAGGGCGACCTGGGTGTAGCGATGCAGTTCGTGTGACATGGTCGGAATGGGATGGTAGACGGGGGGACGGGGACAATCGCCGGCCTAGCGGCCGAGGCGAAATCCGGGCGTTAGTTTCGATGCATGAATTCGGCCGAGTTGAGTAGCGCCCAGGCCAGGTCTTCGAAGCCCTTGGCGCGGTCCGATTGGCGAGCGACGTGGGAAACGCACAACTCAAGCTCACGGGGGGTTGGTTCGCGGCTCAAACAGCGCAAATACAATTCGATCGCCACGGATTTGTCGTCTGAGGTATTGCGGAGCAGCTTTTCGAGCAGGGAACCGGGGCGGCGGCTGTTGATTGCCGCCGCTACTTGGGGGGAATTCATGAGCGTCAGCGCCTGAGGAATGGACCCTGCGACTTCATCGCGGGGGAGGCTGGGATCGAAGCCAAAAACGGCGTTGAATTGGTACCGGGGACTGCGCTGTAAAGCTCGTGGACCGCCGGTTTGTGCCCTGGGCGCGGCGTCTGGCATTTCGAGCGATCCTGCAAGGGCGGAATAGAGCTGGTCTCCGCGAAGCCGCGGGGATGATGCCTCTGGTGGGGGAGCGGCGGCAGTGGCTGACCGTGCGTCCAAGGCCCGCTGGTAGGAACGGGTGGCCGTAATGGCGCGGAAAAGCCACTTTGTATCGTGCTTCTGGGCGACGAACTGGGCCGACAGGTAGTCGAGCGTGCGGGGGGCCTGGCACTCGCGATCGGGGCCGAGGTCGTCGACGGAATCGTAGAAACCGTGCCCGACCAGCTCGGTCCAAAGGCGGTTCACATAGGCTTTTGCAAACCAGGGGTCGTTGCGGGAGGTCATCCAATCGGCGATGGTCTGTCGGCGGTCGGCGTCGGCTTGCCCGTGGGCCAGTTTTTGGCCGGTTACGAAGAACACGGGATCCATGGCGGTGCCGCGAGCCGAGGGATCTTGGAGGTCGGGCATGAAGTGTTCCGCGCGGCCGCGGGGGCGGTTGTTGGCGGCTTTGACGCGGGGGTCGCGATCGACGGAGGCGACTTCAAAGGACCGCATCGGCTCGCGTTTGGGCCGGATGGCGATTCGCGGAAAGAAGGCGGCCAGCTCGTGGAATTGTTCCCGCTTCCAGCGATCGGAGGGGTGGTCGTGGCATTGAGCGCACTGGATTTGGACGCCGAGGAAGATGCGGGACATTTCGGCGGTGACGTCGGCGGTTTCGCCCATTTGGGCCATGATGATTCCGGTGGCGCCATTCTCTTGCACGTCGCCGGTGGCGGTGATGAACGCGCGGGCAATTTGATCCCAGGGGAGGTTTTGGTTGAATTGCTCGCTCAGGTACGATTGCAGGGAAGCGGCGACAATCTGACCGCGCTCGTCGCTGCGGCGATACATGATGACATCGCGCCAGTAGCGGCCCCAGTTTTCGCCATAGGCCGTTTCCGACAACAGACGGTCGACGGTCTGGGCGCGCTTGTCGGGGGCGGGGTCCAGGGCGAAGGCGGTGATTTCTTGCGGAGTTGGGAGGCGACCGGCCGCATCCAGGGAGACGCGGCGGAGAAAGCCATAGTCATCGACGACGGCCGAGGAGTTGAGCGGCGACTTGGGACCGAGTTCGGCGGCGAGCAGGCGGTCGATCTCGCGGGCCGCGTCGGCGGGGGCTACGGCGGTTACTATTGGAATGGGGGGCGACGCTGCTTTGGCCTGGGGGTCGATCGAGGCGATGGTTTTGGCGCGCGCGACTTTTGTGACGGGAACCTGCGCGCCGGTTTTGCCCTGTGGCTTGCGCGCCGTTTTTGCGGAGGCAATCGGCCGGGACGCGCGATCGGTCGGGCGCTGGGAGGGAGACGCGGCTGCCTTAGACGCCGGCTTGCGGTTGGGGCCGTCCGCGATTTTCTTTCCGGCCGGAGGCGCGGTCCAAGCGGAAGACGAGAGTCCCAGCAGACCGAATGCAGCCAGGGAGAACGCGATTTTTGAGAGGTTTGACATACGTTTCATCTCGATGTCGATGGTCCGAGGATTTCGACGGGCGTCATTTTGCCGCACTGTCCAATGTGCCGCGCTGCCCAATGTGCCGCGCTGCCGAAAATGCCGCACTGCCGAAAATACTTCCCTAAATCAACAAACCCTTGTAGGGAGTGCGGGTATCGCAAGGGTGTTTTGGGGGGAATGGGGCCGCGTGGCAAAAAAACCTCGTTGGATGGGAAAACGTGGCGAGTGGGCAACGAGCACCCTGGATCCGAGAGGATGGGATGTAGTTCTAAAACGTTGATTTCTTGAGAGTTGCGACGAATCGGCTGACTTGTGTCCGTGCGGACGGGCGAGGGCGCGTCTATTGCTGGCATTCAGTCTACTCCCTTTCTAGTTCCGCTAACGGACAACCAGTTATTCAATTCCAGGTAGACTTGGCGGTGCTCACCGTTCGCGAAATCAACGATCCCGCCGAGCTCAACGACTATCGGCTGGCCTGGCGCCGATTGCTGGGCGAGACGCGCGGGGGGACGTTTTTTCAATCGCTGGACTGGCTGGCGGTTTACTGGCGGCATTTCGGGGCTGACCAGAAGCTGCGCGTGCTGTTGGTTTTCGCGGATCGGGAGCTGGCAGGTATTTTGCCGCTGGCCGAGTGCTGGGAGAGAACGCGCGCCGGGGTGGTGCGGGTGCTCACGTATCCCTTGCACGGTTGGGGCAGTTTCTATGGGCCGATCGGCCCGAATCCGACGCTGACGCTGCAAGTCGGCTTGGCGCACGTGGCCGCATCGGAGCGGGAGTGGGATTTGCTCGATTTACGGTGGATCGATTGGGAGCACTCGGACCGTGGGCGGACGGCAGGGGCGCTGCGGGCCGCTGGGCTATCGGCCCGGCGGCAAGTCTGGGGGGAAACGGCGTGGGTCGACCTGTCGGGCGGATGGGAAAGCTACTGGTGCTCTCGAGGCGCCCGCTGGCGGGCCGAGCTGCGACGCTGCGAGCGGCGGCTTACGGATCTAGGTGGGGTGCGGTACGTGCATCATCGGCCGGCGGGGACTTGCGGCGGCGATGCGGGCGTCCGGTGGGACTTATTCGATGACTGCGCAGCGATTGCAGGGGAGAGCTGGCAGGGGAGATCGACGACCGGAACGACGCTGACGCACGAACCGGTGCGGGAGTTCTTTCGGGCGGCGCACGAGGCGGCGACGCATGCGGGGGGGGCGGACCTGCATCTGTTGTATGTGGGCGATCGGTCGGCGGCGTTTGCCTACAACATTCACTGGGGGGGGCGGGTGTATGGACTGCGGACGGGATTCGACCCGGAAGTTGCGTTGCCGGGGGCTGGCAAGGTGCTCTTGGCCAAGATGCTGCGGCAGTGCGCCGAGCTAGGCGATACGCTTGTCGACCTGGGGCCGGGATCGATCGACGTCAAACGGCACTGGCTGACCAGCGTCGAGCGTTCGTATCGTTGCACCTGCTACGGGGCGTCGTGGCGGGCGCAGGCGTTGCGAATCAAGCACTGGTGGACGGCAAGGCGGGCGGCGTAGGCCCGGCCGCTTTAGGGAATCACCGAGAGCGTGCTCAACTGGCCGAATTGGTAGGAGGTAGAGAAGGGGAGCACGCCGTAGACGCCGCGAGTGAAGACCAGGTTGATGAAGTCGTCGGTCAATAAGATGGGTCCCTTGGGCAGCACAACGATGTCGCTATCGTTGAG
>JALHPA010000466.1 GCA_022842745.1 Pirellulales bacterium | reverse complement strand
TTCGTTGGTGACGTCGCGGACGGTGACGATCAGGTGTTGGGGAGGGCCGTCGCCCTCGACGACGGGAGCGGCATGGACGTGCCAGTATTTGTTGTCGGCGGAGCGGAGCTTGGAGCCGCTGGGGCGGCCGGTGTTGAGGGCGGTATTGAAGGGACAGAAGTCGGGGCCGAGGATTTCCGGGCTGCCGAGGGCGGCGTAGAAGTTCATGCCGACGACGGTTTCGCGGCCGGACCATTCGCTCAAGCGGCCGTTGCCCCAGAGGATGGTGTTGTCGCTATCGAGCAGGACGACGCCGTCGGGCATGCCTTCGAGGATGCGCTCGTTTTGGAGGAGCTTGCCGATCCGGACCGCCTCGGAGAGGTGGCTGGAGAGGACGTAGACTCCGGCGAAGGGGACTTTGGCGAGCCGCGCCAGGGCGCGAAGGGGACTAGCGACGACCTCGACTTCGTAATCCTCCCCCCACTCCGGCAGGACAAAACTTGCCGGGTGTTCGTGATCTTGAACGACGAGGATTTTCTGCTTCGAAGACAAGTGGGCCTCGCAAGCGGAGAAATCGAGCTTCCGCGAAAAAATTATAGCGCAGCCCCAAAAAACGAACAACCGTCCCGGACCGCGAATCGCGGGATATCCGTGCAAGCGGTGATTTGGCGGTTGGCCAATGGCGCGGCAAACCGTCCGGGAGAGAATCGTCTGGAAGAAGGCAAATTGTTCAATGGGCGGAAAAATTTGCCGGACCTGACAGGTTTAGCTGTGAGTCAGGAGAAAATCCGGCGGCGGAGCGTGCCGGCGGCAGCATATTGGCGGAGCAATTGGCGCAATCGGTAAACGCGCAGAGGAGGGATGGCAAACGATAAGGGAAGCCGGGGTGGAAGAATTTCCGGTTCGGAAACCCGCAAAAAAGTTGTACACGCGGGCAGGTGGGAGCGGAATGTCCGCTTGTTAAAGAATGCGATCGTGGCAATTTTCAACCGAAGCCCTAGTTCACAGCAAGCGGCTAACGGATCGCAAAATCGCGGCTTAACGGATGTGATTTTGGGATCCCATCCGTGAGTTCGCGCAGTCCGTTGGGATTTTCAGCGGGCTGCTAGGGGAGGCGATGGTCTGGGTCGCAAGGCGTTTTCGGCAGGTGGCCGGTGGGATCGGACCAATTGTAGAAGCGATGGAAGGCGAGCTGGACGTCGCGGGTAATGTCGCGGCGGGTGAAGGGCTTGGCCAGGATGGAGAAGACGTCCGCGGATCGCGCCGCGTGTAAGACCGTGTCATCGAGGCGGGCGGACATCAGGATCCAGGGCAATCGGGAGCGGACGCGGTGGACACGCTGCGCGGTTTCGACCCCGGTAAGGCGGGGCATGTGCATATCGACAAGCATCAAATGGACGTCGGCATTCTCGACGATATGAATGGCTTCCTCGCCGCAGCCGGCGACGGAGATGCGATAGCCGAGCGGCTCAAGCATGTGCCGGACCGTCTCGCGGAAGGGAGCGTCGTCGTCGGCGATCAGGATGGAGGGGACAGGTTGCGGGTACATGCCAACGGCGCGGGGGAACTTGTAGCGGCTTGGGTGGGATTCAAATGTGGCAAAGCGGATTCTGGAGCTGTTAGGGGGTGCAAATCCAAGGCCGTGCTTGTTGGAGGGAGCAATCGCTGGGAGGGCGATTGCCTTAAACCTTTTGTGGGAATCGACTTGTAGCATAGCTTCCGATGTAGGGGAAGTCAAAATAGGGGGGTTGTGGGTGGGAGGAGGGGAGGGGGACGCTGCCAATTGGGCAGAGAGACGAGATAATGCGGGCGGGACGGAGAATTCTGCGCGTCTTCGACCACGATGCGGCGGGAGAACACCGGAGCGGGGATCACCGGAGCGGGAGTTACGGTGTCGGGGGAGGCTGGCAGGCGTTCGCGACGCGCGTCGACGAATTCAGAGTGTGCGGGCAAGCGCTGGGGGCGGCGAGGTTTGCCCTTGTGGAGAGCGCATTTTTTGCGAGGCTTAAAGGGAGAGGAGAGCCGCGCG
This sequence comes from Pirellulales bacterium, assembly GCA_022842745.1. Lineage (GTDB taxonomy): Bacteria > Planctomycetota > Planctomycetia > Pirellulales > JALHPA01 > JALHPA01. Next base: position 1,885 of record JALHPA010000466.1, on the reverse strand, counting down.
ACAGAGTGAGCTTTCATCGCGTTAAGGTGTGCGAATTCGGCCAGTTGCTTGTGAGGCTGGCTGCCGTATACTACGAGCTCGATTTTGGATGCGAGAGATATTCGCCGCCATGGCGGCAAGGAAGGGAACCCTTGGAAAACGCGAGCGACTCTTCGTTTGTCGGCCAGCACAAGTTCCTGATTTATCGACTGTTTTCGCTGGCCGGGATCGTGCCCATTGGGGGGTACGTGATCATTCATTTGCTGACGAACGCGACGGTGGTGGATAGCCCGGCGACGTTTCAGAGGCAGGTGAATACGATCCATTCGCTGGGCATTCTGTTGCCGCTGGTGGAGTGGACGTTTATTTTTCTGCCGATGCTGTTCCACGCGGCGGTGGGCTGGCTGGTGATTAGCGGCTCGCTGGCGAACGTGGGGGCGTATCCTTACGCGCGGAACTATCGGTATGTGTTGCAGCGTATGACGGGGATGATCGCGTTTGTCTTCATCTTGTACCACCTGTACCACTTGCACCACCTTGGATCGTACGTGCCAGGGGGTGGGAAGTTTGTTCCGGAGCGGGCTTCCTCATCGACTGCCGAGGCGCTTGCGCCGCTGTGGGTCAAGGTTGTGTATGCGATTGGGACGTTGTCGGCGGTGTATCACCTGGCGAACGGAATTTGGACGTTTGGGATTACATGGGGTATTTGGACGAGCGAGCGGGCGATGCGGTGGGCGAGCGTGGCCTGCTTGATCTTTGGGATTGGGCTGGGGGTGGTGGGACTAAGTGCGTTGACGGGGATGAGCCGGGTGAATATCGATGAGGCGCGGCAGGTGGAAAAGAGGATCGAGGAGTTTCACAAGCAATCGCGAGGGCTGACGCCGACGGGGGAACAGGCGCTGCGGGAGAGCGGGTCTGGCGCGGGGAGCGCGCGGACGGCGGCAAACGACTGACGGTGTTTGGAGAAAGACTATTTTTTTCGCCCGTATAGAGGGGCGGATTTCATTCTCTTAGCGACAACGGTGTTATGGCAGCGAAGCGCGTGATGATCGTCGGCGGCGGGCTGGCCGGGCTGGCGGCGGCAATGCGGCTGGCGGAGTTGGGCATCGACGTGGACTTGATGAGCCTGACTCCGGTCAAGCGGTCGCACAGCGTGTGCGCTCAGGGAGGGATTAACAGCGTCAACGACGTGACGCGGCAGCAAGGGGACAACGAGTGGCTGCACTTTGACGATACGGTGTACGGCGGCGATTTTTTGCAGCACCAGCCGCCGGTCAAGGAGATGACGGAGTGGGGTCCGCGGATCATCGATTTGATGGATCGGCTGGGCGTGCCGTTCAATCGGACACCGGAGGGTTTTCGGGACCAGCGTCGGTTCGGGGGGACGTTGTTCAAACGGACGGCGTTCGCGGGGGCTACGACCGGTCAGCAGCTGCTGTATGCACTGGACGAGCAAGTGCGGCGGTGGGAAGTGGCGGGGAAGGTGAAGAAATATGAGTTCTGGGACTTTTTGGCCCCGATTTTGGATGAGAACGGAGTGTGCCGGGGGTGCGTGGGGCAGGATCTGGTGAGCATGGAGATCCGGGCGTTTCCCGCGGACGCGGTCGTGATCGGCAGCGGGGGGTGCGGGTTGATCTACGGGCGGTCGACGATGTCGATGGCGTGCAACGGGAGCGCGGCCAGCCGCTGTTTCCGGGCGGGAGTGAAGTATGGGAACGGCGAGTTTATTCAGGTGCATCCGACGGCGGTGCCAGGGGCGGACAAGCTGCGGCTGATGAGCGAAAGCGCGCGGGGCGAGGGGGGGCGAGTGTGGGTGCCGCGGACGCCGCACGATCCGCGTCCGCCGCGATCGATTCCGGAGTCGGAACGGTATTATTTTTTGGAGGAGCGGTATCCGAAATACGGG
>JALHPA010000465.1 GCA_022842745.1 Pirellulales bacterium | reverse complement strand
CCTGCCTTCCTGGAATGTCCTTTGCAGGATGCGGCGGAGACTCCCAGGAGCTGGAGGCAACCCGAGGTCGGAGTGGCGTAATTTCCTCCGTCCGGACGACGTTGGTAGTATCGCTGCCAGCCAAATGAATGCGAAAAGGAGTCGTTCGCCACTCGCCACAAATCTGTTCCGGGGAACGGACTTCGGCACAGACGGCATTCAAATGCGAATCGGAGGGGCAGTTCTCGGCCGGAGATCTGCTGCCAGAACAATCGATCGTTGTTCCCGCCAGCGGCAGATGGCCGGCCACCGCGGTATTGGCAACGCAAAGAAATCCGTATGCAACGAGCAGGCAACCTAAAAGCTTGAACGTCGACCTGACCATAAATCGCGAGATGTAAAACTGGCTGCAAAAGGATCGAATCCCGGCGGATATTAGCCATGCTAATTCCAACCGCTGGGGTCTCAACGCGGGAGAGGACGATCCGGCGGGAAAATTGCGCAACCGTAAGGAATAAAGGATGGTTTGTAACACGAATAACGACGTGGCCTAGCCCGCCACTGGTCAAAAAAGCGTCGGAAAGCTGGCTGAATGACCAGGGGATAGCACGCGGGGCGGCCATCACGCATTCATTCGATCACACAGGCTCATTGAATCGCACGGAAGTCTGAACGATTCAACCATCGAACGCGACGGAATTCGGTGGAAACGAATATGGGAACAGGTTTGGATCGATTTCGATCGGAGACGCACAACATGGAAGAGCAGCTTTTGGTCGGCACGAAGAAGGTGACGCCGCAAACAAATGGAATCCCCTCTCCAACCGACATACCCCCCCGCCTGGTCGGTGAAATGCTGAATGGGCAGCAAATCCGGACACGCGACGAAAGTGGGACGATTCGAGAGACCGTAGCGACCGGTGTATCCCACACGGTCTCCGGCGATGAACGCGGGAAAGCGGTACGAGGCCTGGTGCTACGAGTCGCCCTGATTGGCGAGCCACCCAGCTTGGGAGGAAATTCTCCCCTTCTTCCACACGATTTGGCCCGGTTCGTGATCCGGCTGGATAGCTTGTCCGCAGATAATCCCGACTGGGAACTACGCCTGGGTGAGTACGATGTCGTCGTCGTGTCGACGGTGCAGAGGTCGGATTCCTTGCTCGGCAGTAATTGCAACCTGCTAAATGGCGATTTGATGCCACGTTGTCTGGATGGCAGCCGCGCAGTCCTGATGTTGGCCGATTCCCTATCGGCCGAGCTCTGGCATTTGATCGAAAATCACGACCGGGTCACGCTTTGTGATGCGCGGTGTGCCGAGGCTCTGGCCATGGCGTTATGGTCGACGCACTTTCAGGCGTGCCGTCGCGAACGCCTGCACTCCCGGGTCGAGGCGCTGGAACAGAAACTCGAGCAAACGAAGCTCATCGGTCAGGCGAAGAGTATTTTGGCGGCCCACTTGAACGTTTCCGAAGCAGCGGCTCTAAGCAGGCTTCGAGCGCAAGCCCGCCGGACCCGCCGGTCCATGCACGAGTTAGCGAAAATCGTAGTGGAAGTGCATCCTTTCTTGCCCGAGCATAATTCGATCCCCGCCGGTTCCACGACCGGCCGAACGGCCTCGTGACTGCGGTTTAAGTCGCCATCGGCTAGCGCTTCTGCCAGTGGTCGGTTTGGGCTATAAAGCGGGGATGGAACGCCATTCTGGTCCAGAGCCACTTCCTCTCTCCACTCGCCTGCGGCGGTTGCGATACCATCCTGCGCTACGGTCGTTGGTGCAGGAAACGCGATTGTCGCCGCGAGACTGGGTGCTGCCGCTGTTTGCTCGGGATGGCCGCGGCGTTCGAGAGCCTATCCGGTCATTGCCCGGACATAACCAGTTGTCCGCCGACGAAGTGGCCCGAGAGGTGGTCGAGGCCAAGGAATTGGGGCTAGGGGGAGTGCTGCTGTTCGGCATTCCGCCTGCGAAAGACGCTGCCGGTAGCGACGCTTATTCGGATAGTGGAATCGTGCAGCGTGCGGTGCGGGCGGCCAAGGCCGCCGTGCCGGACATGTTGGTCATCACCGACGTCTGTTGCTGTGAATACACCGACCACGGCCACTGCGGCATCGTCAACCAGAAAACAGGCCGACTGGACGTGGACAATGACGCCACGCTGGTCCTGTTGGCCAAACAGGCGGTGAGCCATGCGGCGGCAGGGGCCGACGTGATCGCGCCGAGCGGAATGATGGATGGCATGGTCGGCGCGATCCGCCGCGCGCTCGATGGCGCCGGATTCGAGCACGTGCCAATTCTTAGCTACGCGGTAAAATTTGCCAGCGCATTCTACGGTCCATTCCGGGAGGCGGCCGAAAGCGCCCCGCAGTTCGGAGATCGGCGGGGCTACCAGATGGATCCCGCGGCGGCGGCCGAACAGGCTTGCCGCGAAGCGGAGTTGGATCTGGCCGAGGGGGCGGACCTGCTGATGGTCAAACCAGCCCTTCCTTATCTGGATATCGTGCGGCTCGTCCGCGAGCGATTTCCGGGAGTGCCTCTGGCGGCCTACAACGTGTCCGGGGAATACAGCATGATTAAGGCCGCCGCCGAAAAGGGCTGGCTGGACGAGCGGGCATGCGCCTTGGAATCGCTGTTGGCGGTGCGGCGAGCCGGAGCATCGATCACGATTACCTATTGGGCCAAGCAGGCGGCCGCGTGGATTCAATAGAACCGCCGACAACGGGCCGCCCATTGTGCCCCACGACCGCGAGTCAAGCAGCCTAAAGAGCACCCTATGCCTCGTGAACTCAGTCGGGCCGCGTTTGCGCGAGCGAAATCACTCATCCCCGGAGGGGTCAACAGTCCGGCGAGGGCCTTCGGCGCCGTGGGGGGCGAGCCGATTTTCATGGCTCGCGCTCAGGGGGCCTACCTGTGGGACTTGGACGGAAACCGGTACATCGACTACATCGGTTCCTGGGGACCGATGATCCTCGGCCATTGCCACCCGCAGGTGGTGGAAGCGATCCAGGAAACCGCCGCCCGCGGCACAAGCTACGGAGCGCCCACGGAAGCGGAGAGCGAACTGGCCGAATTGATCGTGCGTTCCGTTCCCAGCGTCGAGCGGGTCCGTCTCGTGAATTCGGGCACGGAAGCGACGATGAGCGCGATTCGCCTCGCCCGCGGCTTCACGGGACGGGATCTGATTATTAAGTTTGCCGGCAACTATCACGGGCACGTGGATAGCCTGCTGGTCGCGGCGGGGAGTTCGGCGGCGACGCTGGCCGTGCCGAATTCGCCGGGAGTGACCGCCGGGACGACGCGGGACACGCTGGTGCTGCAATACAACGACGCCGCGGGCGTCGAGGCCGCGTTTGCAAAGCACGGCGAACGCATCGCGGCGGCAATCTTGGAGCCAGTGGTCGGCAACATGGGGTTGGTCGTTCCCAGCAAGAATTTTCTGGACGCCCTGCGGTCGTTGACGCTGCGGCATGGGGCATTGTTGATCTTCGACGAAGTGATGACGGGTTTTCGTCTGTCGGTGGGGGGGGCACAGCAGATCCTGGGCGTGCTGCCGGATCTCACGACCTTGGGCAAAATCGTCGGCGGCGGCCTTCCGGTTGGGGCCTACGGTGGGCGGGCCGAAATCATGGATTGCGTGCTGCCGGCGGGTAAGGTGTTTCAGGCCGGCACGCTGAGCGGAAATCCCCTGGCGACGGCCGCGGGGATCGCCACGCTCAAGCTGCTCCTCGAGCGGCCGCCGTACGCGCGATTGGAGGAGATCTCCGCGCGGCTTGCGGGGGGGCTGATGGACGCGGCAGAGGCCGCCGGGATTCCGCACACCTTGTCGCGCGTGGGAAGCATGATGACGTTGTTTTTCGGCGCCGAGCCGGTACTGGATTGGCCTTCGGCAGCGCGGTGCGACACGAAAGCGTTTGCGAAGTTCTTTTGGGGCCTG
>JALHPA010000464.1 GCA_022842745.1 Pirellulales bacterium | reverse complement strand
CTAAACTCGGCCAGCGAGTTTACGTCGTGGAAGAAGGAGATACGCTGTACGAGATTGCCCGCCGAGAGTTGGGGCGTTCTACCAGGTGGGCCGAGATTTACGAGCTCAACCGCGATCGTTTGCCCAGCGGTACGGACATCTTGCGTCCTGGCGCGGAGCTATATCTGCCGGAGAGTCCCCGTTCGGCAATGACGGATTCAAAAACCTCCCCTGAATGACGCCTTGCGACCGGTTTTCTGGACCCAATTTGGGCAATTTCGCCCTCGATCCGCCCCTCGCTACGGTTCCATCGGACGTTGGCCCGCCCGTTATCGGCTTGCCAGCAGCCAGTAGGGGACGTACAAGTGAGGTCTTGTTGGGCGCCCGGGCGAACCAGACGCCAGTCCGCCGGTTGGGCGGCGATGGCCAGCCGAGTGCGTCCGCAGCGGATAAAAAGGAAAACGGGATTTGCACCCTGCCGTCTGGGAAGCGTTGTTCGTACTGGCGTTGATTCTCGCCAACGGCTTTTTCTCAGGGGCGGAAATTGCCATCGTCGCGTCGCGCAAGGGGCGACTTCAGCAACAGGCCGAACAGGGAGACCGAGGCGCACGGATTGCCTTGGCGCTAGCTTCGGACCCTGATCGATTTCTGCCCACGGTTCAGGTCGGCATCACGTTAGTCGGAGCGTTGGCCGCAGTCTATGCCGGGGCCACGATGACCGAGCGGCTGGCGGAATTGCTGGCGTCGTCGTCCATTTCCTTGCTCCATAGCTATCCAAAGGCGATCGCCTCCGGAATCGTCGTGTTGGCGATCACCTATCTGTCGCTGGTCCTGGGCGAATTGGCGCCAAAACGAGTGGCGCTTAGCCGGGCCGAACCGCTGGCTCGCCGAGTGGCGCCCGTCATGCAGTTTTTGGCGACGGCGGCTCGTCCGTTCATCTGGGTGATGAGTAAATCCACCGATGCTGTATTGTTCCTGCTTCGCATCCGCGAACCGGTTGAACCCAGCGTTTCGCTCGATGACATCGAGCACCTGATCGGAACCGCCGCGGCGGAAGGGGTTTTTGAACCGGTGGAGCAACGGGTGGCGCTCGAGGCTCTACGGCTCAACGAGCGTTCGGTGCGCGACATTATGCGGCCGAGAATCGACCTCGATGCCCTCGATGTGAATACGCCGGTCGACGAAGTGAATGGCGCCGTGGCGATGGCCGGTTTTTCCCGCCTGCCGGTCTATGAAAAGGACTTGGACCATATCCTGGGATTTGTTCACATCAAGGATCTCTTCCGGCAGCAGTATCTGGGGTGGCCCATCGAGCTGCGAAAGCTGCTCCATCCGGCCCTGTTCGTTCCCGAGACCATGCCGCTGGATCGGCTATTGGAATTGATGCAAGAGAAGCACAACCAACTAGCCATCGTGCTCGACGAGTACGGCGGCACCGAGGGCATGGTCACCCTGGAAGACGTCGTCCAGGAGCTGGTCGGAGAAATCCGCGACGAACACCGTCGCGAACAACAGCAACAGTTCGTCCGACGCGAAGACGAAACCTGGCTGGTCGATGGAAGCGTGGGCATCGCCGACCTGATCGAGCGGCTCAACATACCGGCCAATCCGAACGAACCCCGCAATTTTACCACGGTGTCCGGGTTAATCCTCGGCCAACTGGGACGCATTCCGTCGATTGGCGACCGGACGGAATGGTGTGGCTTCGTGCTGGAGGTCGTGGATATGGACGGCCAACGAATCGATCGAATTCTGGTGACTCCGCCTGCCTCTTCGAAGCCAAATGCACTGGGCGCATGAGCTCCGGCAAACTTCAGCACGGCCGCCAACCAGGCCGCTCATTCGCTCACCTCCATCCCCAATTGACGCATCTTGCGATAAAGATTGGACCGGTGCAGGCCTAAATGGGCTGCGGCGTCGGTCATGTTTCCGCGGGCACGGTCGATCGCCCGCTGGATATGCTCGGTCTGGAATTGTGCGGTGGCGTCCGCCAGCGGACCTTCGAGTGGGACGGTGCGGTGCGGATCGCGCAGCGGCGAAAGGATAAACGACAAGTCCTCAGCCTCGATCTTGTCCTCGGTGGACAAGAACGCGATCCGCTCCATGAGATTGCGCAACTCCCGAACGTTGCCCGGCCAGTCGTGTTGTACCAATCGCTTTTTCGCTCCCGCGGTGAGTTTTGGCGCCTTGCGCCGCGCTCGCTTGCAGAATTCATGCAGGAAATGCTCCGCCAACAGCAGCACGTCGTCTCCTCGTTGTCTTAAAGGAGACAGCTCCAGCGTGACCACATTCAAGCGAAAATAGAGATCCTCGCGAAATCGTTTCGTCCGCACCATTTCGGACAAGTCTTGATTGGTGGCGGCGATGACGCGGGCATCGGTATGGATCGGCTTGCTTCCGCCAACTCGAACCACAAGTTTTTCCTCGAGCACGCGCAATAGTTTGGCTTGCCCTCCTCGGCTCAGATCGCCAATCTCGTCGAGGAACAGCGTGCCGCCGTTGGCCAACTCAAATTTTCCCGCCCGGGATTCGTGGGCGTCGGTGAACGCGCCTTTCTCGTGGCCGAATAGTTCGCTCTCCAACAGCGTCTCCGTGAGCGCGGCACAATTGACCGCAATGAACGGCTTATCGCGACGAGCGCTCAAATAGTGAATCGACTGGCTGGCGACTTCTTTTCCCGTTCCGTTCTCGCCCAGGATCAAGACGGCGAGATCGGTCGCAGCGACCCTTCTCACCGCCCCCCGCAGGGCGTGGATCGCCGGGCTCTCGCCAATCAGCCGGGAATCCTCGACCACCCGCTCGACGTGTTGCCGATGCGCGATCAGTAGGTCTTCCATTTGCTGCGTGCTGGAGAGCGCGGCAGCGGCATAACTGGCCAGCTCCGTTAATGCCTGCTCATCTCCCTCGTCGAATCCAGACCCGTTCTGCCCCGCGCTAGCATTATTGGGCGATTTGCTCGGGTCGATTTTGTTAAGCGCTTCAAACGCGCCCATGATTTCGCCGCGGCTGGATCGCAGCGGAACGCACAAGACCGAGTGGGTTTGGTATCCCGTCTGAGCATCGACCTTTCGATCGATTTCCTGCTCCCCCTCTCCACCACCGACTCGGCGGGGTCGGCCGGTGCGCACCACCTGTCCGACTACCCCCGAGTTGTCGTCGATTCGCAATTCCCCTCCGGGCGTTCCCATGGCCGGTCGCCCCACCAGCACGCGATTGGGACGGTCCCAGAGAAAGATGCTGGCCCGCTCCGCGTTCAACAAGCGGGTTGCCGCTTCCGCCATCTGTTCCAGCAGCGGCCGCATTTGCTGGGCCTCGCACCACTGGTTTGCCAGGGAGAGAATCGTTTGTAAACGGTCGATTCGTCGTTCGTGCTGTGACCGTCGCCTGAGAGAGTCGAGGCCCACCTTAAGGGACGCGGCAAGCGCTCCGACCATTGTTGTGAACCAACCGGCATCCGCGCCGGCGCTTCGGTCGATGCGCGAGCGGTTGCACCGTACTACCAGCAGTTCGCCGGCTGCGTCCCTGGGTGACAGCGGGGCGGCCACCCAATCGTCGGAGCTAAGCGCCCGATCGGCGTCCAAAGTTTCGCGAAGCAGAACGTCTGGCAAGCGTTGCGGAACTCCATATTCGACAAAAGTCGACCAACTACCTTGCCGGGGATAAACCACCGCAACAAACGGCGCTGCCAATGCGCCGCCTATCAGGCCCAGAGCGTCGCGGAGCCAGTCCGTAAGACCTCTCGACCCGTGCGACGAGAGCAGCAACTCGATGATAGTTCGGTGTGCTTCGGGGGGTGCGGCGAAACGCTCCAGCAATTGCAACTCAGCGGCCGACAATGCCACGTTGGCAGCTCCCATGCCTGACGGTGTGTGATCCAAGTGACTCAATCAACTGTATCCTATTTTGGACATTTGGACAGAAGACTGGCAG
>JALHPA010000463.1 GCA_022842745.1 Pirellulales bacterium | reverse complement strand
AAACAACTGAATGCTCTCCTCGGCCGGCAAAACAAAAATCTTGCCGTCGCCGATCTGACCCTCGGTCCCCGTCCGGGCCGCAGCACACACCGCGGCGATCGTGCGGTCCAGGAAATCGTCGTTGACCATGATCTCGACGGCGATCTTCCGCAGCAGTTGCGTCTTATACTCGTGACCCCGGTACAGCTCCGTCTGCCCCCGCTGCCGCGCGTACCCCTGCGCGTCGCACACGGTCATCCGCGTGACCTCGATCTTCAGTAGCGCGTCGCGCACCGCGTTCAGCTTCGTCGGCTGGATGATCGCCAAAACCAACTTCATCAGATTCTTCCCTTACCGGACCCGCCCCCTCGCCGCCGCTCGTGCGAGCGCGAATCGACCCTCCGCGCCAGAATACCCGACCCTCCGCCCCCCCGGCAACCTTTTCTCCTCAACTCCGCTTCTCGCGCGCCTCTTGCGCATCCCAGTGCGATTCCAGGTGAAAATCCACCACCAGCGGCAAATGGTCCGATGCCCACTTGGCCAGCGCGCTATGCACGACCCGCGCCTGCCGGATCACAATTCCCCGCACAAACGCCTTGTCCAGCGAACCGAGCGGCAGGTACGCCGGAAACGACCGGAACCGCGAAATCGGCGACGTCACATGCGCAAACCCCATCTCGCTGAACCGACCGTTGCACAGCGTATTCCGCCAGTCGTTGAAGTCCCCAATCACCATCGCCGGCAAGTGCCGGCACGCTTTACACAAGTGGTGCGAAAGCAAATGATCGATCTGCCACCGCCGCTCCGCCTCCGCCAGCCCCAAATGAAAATTGATCAGTTGCAGCGGCCCCTCCGGCGTCTCCACCACCGCCAGTTGCGCCCCGCGCGGTTTCTTCGCCTTCAACCGCAGCGAAATCTGGTGCTTCTCCAAAAACGGCCACCGCGACAGCATCAGATTCCCGTAGTGCCCCGTCTTCAAGGTCACGTTCGGCTGGTACTGCTGCGCCGCCGCCCGGAAGTAATTGGCCAACAGCTTCGGTTGGTCATCCAATCCCGACCGCGGCACGTGCCGGTCCACCTCTTGCAGGCAGATCAAATCCGGATTTTCGGCCTCGATCACGCCGATGATCCGCTCCAGCCGATACCGCCGATCGCGCCCCCCGATCCCCTTGTGAATGTTGTAGCTCAGGACCCGCATCGTTCCGCGTGTATGCCCAGGTGTCGCGCTTGACCTGCCAGCCTCATACCTACCCCCAAAATCCGCTCCCGACAAGTCCTTCCTTGCCTTGGTAGTGGCCTAAGAGTGTGTTGGTCGGTTGGCGGCCACCGGGTTAGCTGACTCGGTGTCTCCAGCCCCGCGCGAAGGCGATGTTTCTCAGCCTCTTGCTCTTTCCTTCGATTTGCCCCGTTGCGTGACCGTTATAGTCAATCGAGACATGGAAAGGCGTATCCGGTGAAGGGTCAGCTCGAACCGTAAGCGATTCCGCCTCGAATTCAGCAACCGTTACCGCCAGAATACCCGCCGATTCCAGCTTTCTAACGGACGTGTAGTGCGTCCATGCGGCTACTGGCGTCGTCTGATCGCCATCGTCAGTTGATAATAAGCCGTTGTCCTTTTTCGTCGGCCTAAACGCCTGGGATGTGGGCCGATCGGCCTGAATCCAAGAAGGATGGATTTGACGAAGCAGTTCAGTGGCTTCTGTCATGCTTCTCCCCCAATCAACCCGCCCAAATCGGTAAGGCGCACTTTCATCCACATCCAATCACCGGCAGCGCCAAGATTAAGCGACTTCGTTTCTTCGGCGTTGTTATTGGTCTCCAGTTCATGCCATTCTGCGGTTCTATTCACAGGATCGATTTCGCAAGACACATCATAGTTACCCAGAGTCCACTCCGCTCGAATGCCGCCATCGAGAGTTGGGTAGAGATGCGGCGGAATTAATTCATCGCCAAATACAACGTCAAAAATCTCAGATAGCCATGCCAAAGCACCAGGAGAGATAGCCATGCCTTCTCCTTCATGCCAGCCATCTCTTAGGGATCTCAACTCTTCCAAGCGAAGCAAGATGTCAAGCGGGCCAACGATGCTGATTGACGAAATATCGTCGATAGACTGCAATCTATCGGCGCCGTTAAAACGGCCGGTCCCCCTCACCCTTAACCTTTGGCCGGCGTCATAGCCAAAAAACGCCTTCATGACTTCATTTCGATATGTCGCGAACTCGGTCGAGACCAATCGCTGATCTCCCTCTAGCAATAGCTGAAAAGTGCCCTTTTCCTGATCAGCCTCGGGGACTGCGCAGACAACCGTAACGGGCTGCGTGTACGTTGCGTTCTCTTTAGCCGTAATCAGCCTTTGGCGAGTGTGCTGAGTGAACCTCACAGACTTATCGCCATCCTTGAATTCGACTGCTTCGTCCTCTCTCAGGCTGCGTCCGAACAACTCAAAATGCCCGAGAAGCTTCTCGGGGATGTAGTCCGTCACACTGCCGCCCTTCTCGGCTGCGCTAATCCCAGCCACAAGGGAATCACGAGAGTCGAATAGGTACTGCTGGTCCGTGTTGAATAAGACACCTGCGGCTGAAGCAACCGAGAGGACTATGTTTGGTATCGCGCTGCCATCCTCTATGGCCGCCAGCCGAAGCGACACGTTTCGCATGAAGCCGGGTGGCGATCGCTTGCGAGTGGGATTGGCCGTCAGGAAACGTGCTTTGGCCAGTTCTTTGAGCAGCTTTTCAAGAGCCGATAGGTCAGCCAGAAACTCAAGCGGTATCTCGTTGTCTTCAAAGCGACCACCGACGAGGCGCGGCGTTAAGAAAGGTTCGCTTGGCACGGATAGCTGGGAAAGTAGCCGTGTGGGTTAGATTAACCAAATTCTATTCTCATCGCCGGGAAAGCTCCAGCGGAAATCGAGGAGTTTTCCGTCGCATCTAGCAAAACTCACCCGGCACGGCCGCAAAAAGCTCGTCAAAAGTCTAGACGTGCCCGCCAATCCGGCCATCATGCAGGCCGTCGGGCGCTTCTTGCCGCTCTTGCCGTTGCGCCGCGTCTGCCAGCAGAAGTTGTAGTAGGCCGCGAACATGGTGAAAGCGGCCTTTAGGTTTCGTAGCTTCTTGCTGAAGCACAGTGTAAGCCGGTTGATCCGCTTCAGGAACGGGCGTTGGTCGCGGTGAACACCAGTTACCCGCTCTGCGGCGCGAATGCTTGATCCCTTAACCAACAGACGCAAGACGAGCTTGGCGTTTCGAGCGGAACGCGCAATTCTCCTGTTGGATTCCGCGTGACCAACACACTCTTAGGACGCAACCCTTGCCTGGCTCTGGCTCGATCCACCCCCCAACCGTCATCGACCGGCGGCCTGATCGCCCCCCTTCGCGATCCTCACTTCGCCCCCTCAGCCTCCGGCCGCAGTTCATACAACGTCCGCGCCGGTCCGTCGTCGCCATTCGAGGCAAAAGCCCACAGCCCCCCCTCCGCGGCCACCAGTGGTCCAAACCGCAGCCGATCGGACCCCAATCCAACCACCGGCGCCGCGGCGATCGCCTGGCCGCTCCCCGCTTCGAGCCACTCGAGCATCGCCCCCGTCTTTCCCTCATTCCGCGCGACCTTCGCCAGGAGCACCCGGCCCTCCCCGTCCACCAGCGTCTCGCTCAGCAGCTCCCCCTCCCGCCGCCACACAGGCCGGCCATTCTCCGCCGACAGCGCAAACACTCCCTGATCCGATTCGGCGATCAGCTTTCCCCCCGTCAACCCCGCCATCCTCCGCACGTCCGCCGAAACGTACCGCCAAACCAGCTCCCCCGACTGCAAATCGACGCATTCGATCGCCTTCGTCCCCGGCTGCGTCACGTACGCTCGCCCCCCCTCGATAATCGGCGGTTGAAAGGTCTGCCGCCCCCAAGTCCGATCGTCCGCGGGCGATAGCCACTCCTGCTTCC
>JALHPA010000462.1 GCA_022842745.1 Pirellulales bacterium | reverse complement strand
GGTCGGGATTGCGAATGCACCAGGCCCAGTGTTCCATTTCCTCGGTATAGCCGCGGCTGATGGGGCCCATTTCCATCGCCATTTTGCCGACCGCCGCCGCGCCGCCGCCGCTGGCGGTAGTGTCGAGCGTGTCGTTCTTGCCGACCTTGATTTTGGTGGAGGTTCCTTCGTTCTCGAACAATGTGACCTCTTGCTCGCGGAGGAGGACCAGGGTCTTTTTGGTGCCCATCACGCTCTCGCCGTAGTCGCCGAAACCGTTGCCGTTGATCGACGAGTAGGTGACGACGATTTTCTTCTCGGGATTTTCTTGCGGATGGTACTCCGGGGCGGGGTACTCGTAGGTGCAGTAAACGTGGTCCTCGCACTCGCGGTCGAGGGGGAAGATGTGGCGGCCGCCGACGGCGTTGACGGTCAGAGGGCGGGCTTTTTCGCCGTCGGTCCGGACGGCGGTGCAGAAGATGCCTGCCGCGTCTAGCTGATGGCTGCCGAGTTCGGCCATGAGGCCGCCTCCGGTGCGCTGCCAGAGCCGCCAGCGGATCAGCTCTTCGATCGGGCTGTATTCGTAGCCGGGGCCGATTTGCTTCGCGATGTAGCCGTGTTTGGCGGCGTCGAGCGCCTTGTCGGCGATTTGCATTTCAAGCTGGGCGATGAGCTTGACGGTGCGGTCGATCTCGAGGGCGTCTGGTTTCTTTTCCTTTTGCAACTCGGCCAGTTTGGCTTTCGTGCGCTTGAGGCGGTCGGCCAGCTTGGGGTCCGCCGGGAGGTTGGGCTGCCAGCTATCGTTGCCGGGGAGGTTATTGCGGTGCCACTGGGCGCGGATGTGGTGCAGGTCGCCGAGGAGGCCGTTCTTGATGGTGTGGATGGCGTTGTCGTAGAGGATGCTGTAGTGACGCTGGTGGCCGGTGGCGAGCAGCTTTTTTTGCTCCTTGGAGACGCGGCCCATTTCCTTGCAGCGGCCGACGGTCTGACCCATGAGCTTCTCCGTCAGCACGTGCTTGCCTTTGCGCATGGCCTTGATCGCGGCCTCGGCATGCAAATGCAAGGGGAGTGCGATGACGACCGCTTCGATATCGGGGTTGTCGAGCAATTCGTCGTAGCCGTCGGTGTAAACCTTGACGTGCTTCCTGGCTTCGGTCTCGTCGGACCAGCCGTATTTCTTCATCAGGCCGGGCCGGACGCCGATTGTATTGGGGGAGGACCAATCTCCGTGGAAGGCGCGGTGGATGTTGTAGGGGCGAATATCGGCGATGGCTTTCACTTCCAGGTAGCTGGGAGTGTGAGCGCCAATGAGGACGCTCCCTTCGTCTCCGGTGCCGATGAAGCCGACGCGAACGGGATTGGGGACGGACTTGCCGTAATGGAAGTACATGGCGCCTAAGCCAGCGCCGGAGACCGCGCCGGCGGCGATGGTTCCGGCGAGGAACTCGCGACGGGTGATGCCGCGGACCTTGTCGGCGCCGAGGGTCATGGCGATTTCGAAGTTTTCCTTGCCAATGGCCTTGTCTTCAGGCTTGATGAACATAGTCAGGCGTCCTTGGACGAGCGGGCCGAGCCGAACGGCGCGGCAATGAGGAGGTGGACAAAGAAATCGAGACCGCCCCAGCGACCGACGCGGGTCGTGGCCAGGGCGAGCAGAGCGACACATTCGACAGCCTGGTTGAACGTGGGGGCCGTACCCTCAATCCAAAATGGCTGGGACAAAATCACGGAGAGCAAAAAGCCAGCGCCAATCAGGGCGGCGGTGCGGGTGAGGAGGCCGACGATGAGGGCCGCGCCGACGATCATGAGCATCCAAGAGACGGCGCGGTCGATCGTGCGGAGGCGGTTTTCGGGCGGGGGGAATTGCCCGCGCTTTTTCTCCTGTTCGTCGGTGGCGGCGGAACTGATGGCGGCGGTGTAGCCGTTGTCCATCAGGCGCAAGGTGGAGAGCCATTCGGCGGTTTTGCCGGTGTTTTCGCGGCGGATGTCGGCTAAGCGCTTGGAGGCGAAGGGAATCTGATTCGCGCCGGGGGCCTGGCCCATGGCCTGGGAGCGAGTGAGGTCGCGCTGGTAGAGCCGGAGGTCGTCTTCGATGGCGGCGAGGTAGTCGAGCAGCGAGGTTTTGTAGCGGGCATAGAGGGCGTTGGCCCGGTCGCGTTGGGCGCTGTCGTAATCGTAGAAGCGGGCGATTTCGGCTCCGCGGGCAGTCCAAGCGTCGAGGACGTTTTTGGCGAACTTACCGTAGATGGGGTTGGCGAGGGCAGCTTCTTCTTGCAGCCGCCGCTGTTCTTCTCGTTCTTTTTGTTTGGCGTCGGCGGGTTTTGGAGAGGGAGCGCCTTCGGTCGGGAGTTTAGCGGGTTCCGGGGGCGCGGGGGACGCCGGGGCCGTTTTCACTTCGCCTTTGGGATTGCCTTCGTTGGGTGGGGAAGCGGCCTTGTCTGGGGTGGCTTTGTCTGGGGTGGCTTTGTCTGGGGTGGCTTTGTCTGGGGTGGCTTTGTCTGGGGTGGCTTTGTCTGGGGTGGCTTTGTCTGGGGTGGCGGTGGAGGGGGTGCTTGTATCTGGGGTGCTTTTTGGAGGGGTGCTTGTTTCGGTGGGAGGAGTTGGCGCGGAGTCCGCGGCCGGTTTGTCGGACGGCGGGTCGGAGGCTGGTTTTTGGTCGGTCGCGGCGGGTGGGGCGTCGTCCTGATAGGCGACCAGGTAGGCAAGTGCGACGAGTTCGTTGGCTGCGGCGGCGGATGGCGGAGCGGCGGATAACGAGGTTCGCTGATCGTCGGCGGCACCGGGGCGCGGAGGGAGCGAGGCTTGGGGCTTATCGGTTTTTGGGCGGGAAGCGGGGGCTTTTTTTGCTTCGCCACCCGGACCCGGTTTGGCGGGGGATTCGTCGTAAGGATGGCTGATCAGTTCTTCCCAGCCGTAGAAATCGGGGAGGGACGACTGGTACAGGTGGGCGAAGGGGCCCTTGGCTTGCCGTAGGAAGGGTTCGCTGGACCAGTTTTTGTCGCGATGGTGGGACAGGCCTTCAGCAAAGAAATGCCAGCCGATCGTAACCCGGAGGGCGACGAGAAACAGGACGGTCAAAAAGCCAAATTGAAAACGTCGATCGTTCAGAGTTTCCTCCCGCCTGATGGTCTCAGGCAGCCCAACGACGCACCAGGAACGTCAAGAACTAGTCCTGACATCAGCCAATATGTCGCCCCCCGCGGCGCATGCCATTATTGCCTGTGGCGCGGCCATTGCCAACTGGGAGCGACGGATCGAGCCAGATTTGGGCCGCGTATAGCCATGATACGCATTCAGGACGTGGAGGGTTTGGGGCCGGTTTTCGCAGGCAGGCGCGTCATTTGGGAAGAAAACCTTCGATGGTACCCACATAAAAGCTGGCCAGCCGGAAGATCAGCATGATGAGGAAGGCGGCCACAAGCAGCCAGATGAGATAGCCTAGCCACTGGGTCAACACTGCCAAGGCGGAGCGGGATTCCTGCTCTAATTGGCGGGAGAGCCGGCCCAGGGCCTCGACAAGCTGCCCGCTGTCTTCGCCTACTTGGACCACGTCGAGGAACCGGGCGGGAAACCGGCCGGACAAACGGAATGCGTCGTGAAGGGAATTTCCGGCGGCGACCGACTGAAGGACTGGCTGGCGAGCGGACTCTAACTGGGAGGCTTCGCAATTGTCGAAGGACAAGCCGAGGGCGGGGATGAGGTCCATGCCTGCATCGAGCGCAAGGTGGAGATTCCAGGTGAAGCGGGAGAGGGCGAGGGTCGCAAGGGGAGGGCCAATGCCGGGCAAAACTGCCACGAGGCGTTTCACCGGGGAGACCCAGGCGGCACCGACGCGGAAACCACGCCAGACAGAGAACGAAACCGCGAAAATGAGGGCCAGCAGGGAGAGATAGATAAGCAGGCCAGACGTGCCGGCCAGGCCCCAGCCGAGAAAGTCGAT
>JALHPA010000461.1 GCA_022842745.1 Pirellulales bacterium | reverse complement strand
GGAGAGGTCGAACTCGGCGGAGCGTTGCGCGGCCTGTCGAACGGCGGCGGTGACGCGCTCGTCGAGGCCGGCGCGGACTTGGGCGTCTAGCTCTGGGGCCCGCTGGATGCGATCGAGGAGGATTTTCAGTTCTTGTTCGACGCCGTGCGGATCGGCGGCCATGCGGTCGCGGGCGCGGGCCAATTGGGCTGTGACGTCTTGATTGATGGCTTCGGCAATCAGCTTGCGACGCTGGACGACATCGTCGAGGAAGTTGGCGGGGGCGTCGTCCGCGGGAGCGGCGGCGTCGCCGTTGGGCGCGGGGGGAGGGGGCGTCTGGGGCCGGACGAGCCGGAGGGTATCTTCGGCTGGAGCGGCGGCAGCGTCTCCGGTGGCAGCATCACCAGTGGCGGGGGCCTGGGCCGCGACTTGGACGACCGCGTCGCGGATGTCGCGGGCCATGTCGTTGTTGGGGTCTTGGCGGAGGGATTCCTCGAGCAGCCGCCGGGCTTGTTCGCGATGGCCGGTAGCGGCCGCCTGGCGTCCAAGCTTGGCCAATTCGGCAGCGCCGAGATTCACCATTCGGCGGGCTTCGAGCAGCCCTTCGGTGCCGACGGTGGGGAGCAAAGCTCCTCCGTTCGTGGCCGCGGCTTCGACGAGCGGGACCAAGTAGGAGTTTTCGTCATCGGCCTTTTGGGGAGCGACATTCCACGACAGGCGGGCATCCTGGCCGCCATGGTTGGCCGCGACTGCAACATTGGCCGCGACTGTGACGTTGAACGGTTCGGAGACGGACCCTTGCCCGATCAATACGGTGTCACGATCGGCGCGGAAGGGGGGGGTCTTGGTGGGATAGACTTTTTCCAGCGACTTGGGAAGCTCGATGGAACTGGCCCAGAGGACGGGTTCGCAAGCGACGGCGGTGAGGTAGCGGCCGGCTTCTTGTCCGGCATAGTTGGCGGCGTCGGCGACAAACATGCCGCCGGTCTGATTGGCGATGGCGGCGAGGAGGGCGCCGTTCCGCTGGGGGCCGATCGCATAGGAACTGACGGGGACGCGGCGCTCGACCAGTTTGTCCATGGCGGCCGTCAACTCGTCGCCGGTGGGACCGGCGTTGTTCATACCGTCGCCGATGTAGACCGCGGCGCGCGGGAGGCGCGGCTGGCCGGTGAAGCTCTCGGCCGCGGAGGCCAGGACGGCCTCCATGTCGGTCGAGCCGAGGGGGACGCGCTTGGTCAGTTGTTCAAGCGCCGCGGACATTTCCGGTCCGCGGGGGGGGACGAAGCTGTTGGTCATGGGGACCGCGTTGATGTCCACGGAGACAAGGCGCACGCGGTCGGCATCGGACAGGGTGGCGAGAAGGCTGCGGAGGGCCTCGAGACCTTTTTCGCGGAAGGCGCCGGTCTGGCTGGCGGAGGTGTCGAACAGGACCACGATCTCGTGGGCGGCGGCACGCGGGGCCGATTTGGCTGGCGGCTGGAGGGAGAGGGCGAAGTAGCTTGCGCCGTCTTTTTCGTAAGTGTAGAGGCGGGCGTTTTCCGCCGCCTTGCCTGGTGTGGACGGGTTCTGCGGTGGTGGAGGGGCGGCGAGGGCGGGGATTGAAGTCGCACCGAGCAGCGCCGCAATCGCAAACATTACGCGAGGCATGTGTTGAACCGAGAGCTTGAACATGACAGGGTTCTCCCCAGACGCGGAACCGCCGCGCGCCGACCGCCGTGTTCCGTAAGCGACGTCATCGGGCGCGCCTAGACAGCGGCGCATGGACCGGACGGCTTTGGCTGTTTGCCGTCCATCGCCATTGTATTCGGTTTGCGCAGCTTACGCCACGAAATTCTTAGGCTTTTTTGGGCGGCGGGAGAGGGGTGGCCGGAGGGGCGGGTTGTCGAACGGCCGAAACCGTTTTTGGGGCGGAAAATCGAGGTTTTGGCGAAGAATTTGGGGGCGCCGGTTAATGGACCCGCTGGCCGGGTTTGGCCCCCTCGTCCGGGGCGAGCAGATAGATCTCGTCTCCCCCGGCCCCGGCGGCCGTGACCATCCCCTCGCTGAGGCCGAAGCTCATTTGCCGGGGGGCGAGGTTGGCGACGCAAATCACCAGGCGGCCGACCAGTTCCTGGGGCTGGTACTTGCTTTTGATGCCTGCGAAGACGGTGCGGTGTTGGTCTCCCCCCAGGCTGAGCGTGAGCTTGAGGAGTTTTTTGGCCTTGGGGAGTTCCTCGGCGGCGAGGATGCGGGCGACGCGGAGGTCGACTTTTTGGAAGTCTTCGATCGAACACTGAGGGGCGAGGGGCTCGTGAAGGAGGGGTTCCGGGCCGTCGTCGGGGGGTGACGCGGAGGATGCGGGAGGGGCAGGAAGTGGAGAGGCCGACGGTACATTGGGGGGGGCGGCGCGAGCGGCGGACGTTTCGGGATCGGGGACTTTGCTGGCTTCGATCATATGGGAGACCTGCTGGGGATCGACACGGTTCAAGAGGGCTTCGAATTTGGCGACCGGGCGGCCGACGAGGGGATGGGCGGCGTCTTCCCAGTGGCGGATGTGCTCGTGCAACAGCGCGGCGGTCTGCCGGGCGAGGCGGGGGAGCACCGGCGCGAGGTAGACGACGATTTGCCGGAAGAGGTTGAGCGCGACGGTGCAGACGGCCTGCAACTCCGAGCGGTGGGAAGGGTATTTGGCCAGCTTCCAGGGTTCGCGGGCGTCGACGTACTGGTTGGCGTGGTCGGCGAGGGCCATGATTTGGCGCATGGCGCGGTTGTAGTCGCAGGCTTCGTAGGCGGCGGCGATGGCGTCTCCCTGCGCCGCGGCGGCGGCGAACAATCCGCCGTCGTCGGGATAGGAAGGGGAAAGCCCGAGGTCCTGAACGAAGCGGGCGGTGCGACTGGCGAGGTTGACGACCTTGCCGACGAGATCGGAATTCACTTTCTGCACGAACTCGTCGAGATTCAGGTCCAAATCGTCGACGCGGTGGGTCAGCTTGCTGGCGTAGTAGTAGCGCAAGTAGGCGGGATCGAGATGGTCGAGATAGGTGGAGGCGCGGACGAAGGTGCCCTTGGTTTTGGACATTTTTTCGCCGGCCACGGTGAGGAAGCCGTGGATGTGGATCTTCTTGGGGAGGCGATAGCCGGCGACGTGGAGCATGCCTGGCCAAAAGAGGGTGTGGAAATAGGTGATGTCCTTGCCGATGAAGTGGTAGATCTCAACGGGGGGGGCAGTGGAAGAGCCTTGCCGCTGCCACCAGTCGTCGAATTTGTGGCCGTGGCGGCGGCACCACTCGAGGGTGGCGGCCATGTAGCCGATGGGGGCGTCGAACCAGACGTACCAAAAGTGGCCGGGGCTGTCGGGGATTTCGAAGCCGAAATAGGGGGCGGGACGGGAGACGTCCCAATCGCGGAGGGGCTCGCCGAGGAAATGTCCTTGGAGGTAGTTGACGATTTCGGGTTGGAGGGCGTCGCTGGAAGTAACCCAGTCGTTCAAGTAGCCGCGAAGCTGGTCAAGCTGGATGAAGAGGTGCGAAGCGGTGCGGAGTTCGGGGGTCGAGCCGGAGAGGGTGCTTTTGGGATCGATCAGGTCGGTGGGGCTATAGGTAGAGCCACACTTGTCGCAGGAATCGCCGTACTGGTCGGGGGATTGGCAGCGGGGGCAGGTCCCCTTGACGAAACGGTCGGCGAGGAAGGCGCCGGCTTGCACGTCGAAAAGCTGGCTGACGTCCCGCTGCGTGACCAGCCCGGCCGTTTGCAAGGCGGACCAGAACTGAGCGCAGAGTTCGCGATTTTCGGGGCTGTGGGTGCTGCCGTAGTTGTCGAATTCGATTTCGAAGCGGGAGAAGACGCGGAGGTGGGCTTCGCGCATGTCGGCGATCAGGGACTCTTCGTTCCGGCCCTCCTGGCGGGCGCGGATCATGATCGCGGTGCCGTGGGTGTCGTCGGCGCAGATATAGACGCAGCG
>JALHPA010000460.1 GCA_022842745.1 Pirellulales bacterium | reverse complement strand
GCGGTGAGCGGACCGGGAACGGTAAACCGGTGCGGGCGTATGAACGCCGGACCATTTTCTCCGCGGAGGGTTTCCACTTGGATGCCAAAAGCCAGCAACACATCGGCAATCCTTGCCCGGCCTCCCAAACTCGGCGCAAGCTGGCGCTGCGCGTCGGGTGTGTCGAATAATCCGGTTCCCACGAGATAAAGTTCGCCGTCGTCGCGGGCCGAGGTCAATTCGGAGCGCAAGCGGCGGTAGAAATCCGCAAGCTTGGCGGCCCTCCATTGAAGCCACGTTTTGCGATTGGAGCCCAACAAAAAATTCGCGCGTTCAGAAAATCGGTTGCTCCCTTCGCCGGGGGTTTTTAGACCGGTGTCCTGCTCGAACTGGGCGATCGTTGAATCATCAAAGCCCCAGGCTTCACCGGGGAGCCTGGCATAACCCTCCGAGGAGAGATCCAAAGCCAGCCCCGCGAACGACGGATGACGGCCGTACCGCTCCGTCAGTTCGCGGGCCACATCCAGCATGGCCCGTTGAACCGTCGGATGCAGCGGATTGTAATAGCTTCCCAGGCCGCGACGAGGAGCATGGCGCTCGTGCCAGGGCCGACCGTCATCGCCAATCAGAAGAATTCCCTCGACCGCCGGTTCTGTCGCCCGAACCTGGACTTCCAAGGCCGGTAATGGCGACGAGAACTGGAGCGCTGGGATCAGTTTCAAGCGCTCGCGGTCAAATATTCGCAGCAGCAGCTCCAAGCCATCTTTGCGAAACGGGTCGAGGCCGGCATCGAAGAATGCGCCAGTGTCATAGCGCGGGGTTGGATCGATCAGGGAACTGGGATAGATCGTGCTGCCGTCGGCCAAAACGGCGATCATCAGGCCATTGTAGCCCACGTGCGCAAGATACTCGGCGAGACGTTCGCCGCCGTCGCGAAACGTTTGCCAGTCATCGAGGCTTCGCCCGCTCAGCGAATCCAACGCTTCCGGGGCGGAAAAATTCTCCGCAAACAACGGACGGTCAAGGTACCCTGCTAGCATGCGTTGCCGGATCTGGGGGCCATTTTCAAGCGATCGTGGCAATCGCGCGGGTCCAGCCAGTACGCGGAGTTTTCCATACGCGCTCGCCCCTTGCTCGCGGCGATTCGAGAGCAGCACGTAGGGGTTGCGAGTCCGAGGCCAGAACAGCAGGCGATGCCGGCGCCATTCCGGCGCTTCCGCGGCGTCATCATCGAGGGCGTAGCAGCCGGAATCCAATCCGATCGGCATGACGGCGCCGGCGGCGTTGGGTTCCACGATGCTGATCCCCAGGGTTTGTGGCAAGTTGCTCGGCAGGTCGATCTCCAGCAGGTGCGGCGAACCGGGTTTGGTTATCGCCAAGGGGTAAGCTTCCCAAGCGGGCGCCTGGCCCGGACCGGCGCTTTGCAGACTCAAAAGCTGCCCTAGCGGATGGGAAATGATCTGGCTGTTGCCGCTCCCAAGCGGACCAAGTCGGCTGCCAGGCAGGAGGGGAATCGTCTTTAGCCGATCGGCCCAACCGGCGTGCGTCGGATCGATTTCCATGATCCGCGACCAGGGGGCGTCTATCTCTCCCTTCCGCGTTGGCAAGTCGGAGACGACGACCAGTTGCACCTGACGGGTGGCCACGGGTTTGGACCACCGTAACGGTCCCCGCTCCGTGGCCTCCAGAAACAGATCGTAGACTCCTTCGGTTTCCGGCAGTTTGATTTCCAGCGGGACCGTCTCCGGCTGATACAACTCGCCAGATTTTTGCACGGTTTGTTCCGTGGACCAAAGGACGTCGGCGCTTGTCTTGGATACCAATCTCCCCTTCAACTTGAGCGAGGACTGGTCGCCGACTGGCAGTGCGGTCGGCTTCACCGATACGGTGAATTTCTCGCCGGGAGAAAAAACCAGATGATCGCGATCGAATCGCAGCCGAAGATGGTCGCCCGGCGAACGCCGAATCAGAAGGCGATTATTTTGCCGGTCGAGCGGCACGTTGTGCGGCTTGTTGAGAACATCCGCCAATTGGATTTCAACAGGCGGGGTCTCCTCGGTTCCCTCGGCCGCCGCCAGACGGACGATCAACCGAGCGCTCAATGGCGCTTGGACGAAGAAATCCACTCCGTCGTAGGCCCGCGGACTACGTTCCCGTATGAGCAGCAGCCCCTCATCGATCCACATGCTGCCAGGCTCGTCCGCCTCAAGCCCCAGGGTACGGTGCAGCTCGATCGTTCCCGCAGTCAGGGCAATGGTCCCGTTCCAGCGGCGGCTTCCTCCCCCACCCCAGGCCACGCGCAACTGCAACGATACCTCTTCGGACCCTGGCGCAGCCTGAGGCGCAGCGTCCGCGTTCCCAGCCACTGCCATGCTCCAGACGGCCCAAACGACCGCCCAGCACCAAGGCAGCAGTGCTCGGAACGCGCGCCAGGCATGCGGACTTCCGTGTCCGACCAGCGTGCGCATGAAATATAATTGCGATTGGATGGGTGTTGCCGCCCGACCGATCCAGGACAACAGGCACGGCCCGAATCGACACTCCAAACCCCACGAGGGATTGCAGTTAAACGCAGTCCCCCCAGGATCAAAAGCGGGTTGGGATTGTAGCGTTCGCAGCCTGGGGAACCTAGACGAGTGAAAGGCCATTCCCGCACAAAAATGCCCAGACGGCGGCGGTCCGCCCCGGTTTCGAGCGTCCGATGATCGTGGTTTGTGGCTCCGACAACCGCGGAGTGAGCCAAACCGCTGCTAGCAAGTCACGATCGAGGATCCATGCCAAGACGGGCCATCTCGGAAAGCGCCGGCGGCATGTCCCCGGCAGCGCCCAATCCAGACGAATCGAAAAAATCGACTAATCGGCTCAGTTCGGAAACAACATCCGGGCAGCGGGTCGCGACCTCGTTGGCTTCGAAAAAGTCATCCGGCTTGGCAAACAGCTCGCAGGGGAGCGGGTCTGCCCCCTCTTCCCAGCGGCTTACCGCGGCCGATGGATCGTCGGCCAATGGGCTTTTGCTCGCCGCCGGCTGTCGCAGGTACCAGCCTGGGGTGGCAATGGCCGTTTCGCCGGAGGAAGAACGGGTGATCGCAACATCGCGCACCCGGTCAATCTCCCCTCGGACCAAAGGCAGCAGGGACTGTCGCCAGGGTGAGGCGGGAGCCGTATCGATCCCCGACCAATCGAGCAGCGTCGACCAGACATCCGCCGGTTGGACCAGGGCCTGGGTCCGTCCTGCTGCGCCGGTTGCGTCGGGAAATCGCAGCATCAATGCCATCCGCGTCCGCTCGCTGAACAGGGCCTGGTCGACATCCCCCACCCGCCCGTGCTCGCCTAACGGAAAACCTGGACCGCCAATCAGTACCAAGAGCGCTTCGCGCGCCCAAGCCAAATCCTGGCAGGACTGCCAGAACGCCCCCAGACATTCGTCCAGAAGCACGATTTGCCCGGCATATGCCTGGGCGAAACCGAGCGCCACGTCGGGATCCTCCCCGTCCCGCAAGCGAACCGACGGCGGAAGCCAAAGTCCAGGCGGAGCAGGATCGTCTTCGGCGGCGAATCGGTCCCGGTAATGCCAAGGCGCGTCCCAGGCCCAGTTGAGCGAGCCGGTGTGAATCCAGATCAATCCTGGCTCATCCAATTCGCTCACCGTCTCGGATGCCGCCGCAAAAAACCCGTTCATTTCGGTTTCCGAAGCCTCGGCGGCCAACTGAGTTGGCTCCAGTCGGCGTATCCACTGCCGATCGGCAAATCGGCTGGCCGAAGGATGGTCGAGCAGGGATTCGTCGTCGCTGACCAGGGTGCTGGCAAGACCACGGTCCGCCAATCGCGCGGCCAGATGCTCATCGATTGCAGTGGCGGTGGTGAACGCGGATGGAGAGAATCCCGGCGACCCTTCCCAAAATCCGCGGGTCAACAACTCCCACTCCGGCGCGTCGAACTGCGC
>JALHPA010000459.1 GCA_022842745.1 Pirellulales bacterium | reverse complement strand
GACCGCGGGGAGTCGCTGTTTGCGCATTTCTTCCGGTTGGGCTTGGCGGGGCGGGCCGATCTGGAGGAGATGGGAGGAAACGGAGACGACGTGGTGTCGCTTTTGGAGTTGGAGGGATATCTGGAGCGGACGGTATCGGCTGCCGCGGCCGACCAATGCGGGGAGTCGCAGACTCCGCGGGTGCTGCCGGCCCTCAAGAAGGAGGAGGCGGAGGTTCCGCTGGCGTACGTGCAGAAGAACTTGCCCATCGAGGATATGGCCGAGGCTAAGGCCGGCTTCGCGGGGATTGACTACCAAGGACGGCACAACGAATTCTTGAAACTCTGGCAGGAGGTTGAGAAGCGCGAATTGGAGTTGCAGCGGCAAGCGAGCGGGGGAGGCGCGAAGAATCGTCCGCCGCAACGGCAGCGGGATGAGGAATTGATCCTGTGCGAAGCGTTGCGACAGGGCCTGTTGCATTGGGAGCAGTACGCGACGGCGGGCGAGCAATACGCCGCCAAAGCGGACAGTCTGCATGGTCAATTGGCCGACTGGGGGACGAAGCTGCGCGGGGGGGAGGAGGATTGGCCGTCGAATTTTGCGCTGCGGCAGCAACAGGCTTGGATGTCGGATGAGCAAGTTCGGCAGGCGGTGCGAGGCTTGCTGGCGCTGGACCAGGATGCGAAGGCGGCGGAATTTGCCAAGAGTCTATCGCTTGTCCAGCGGCGGGAAGTCGTTTGGAGATGGGTCACGGCGCAAGCGCCGATCGCTGGTCCGGCGTCGACGCCGACGCCGGCCAATACGTTGAAGATGTTGGGCGCCTGGGGGGATGAGATTGGCGAAGGGTGCGAACCTCCTGAGTTGCGGATGCTGCGAATGCTGAGGCCGGGAGGGCTGGCGCCTGGGGCCGCCGCGGAGGGGACGGCGTTCTGTTTTGGGGATCCGCGTTTGCACTATCCCGTGCGACGGAAACTGGACGGGTTGGACCAGGAGCGGCGATTGGCGGAGGACGGAGTGTTTTTGGAATCACCGTCGCTGGTGGAAGGTTTTTCAGGCATATCGGAACGGTATGCGGCGGTGGAGGGCGAGAACCGCCGCATGGCGAGGGCGTACGCGGCGCGGCAATGGGGCTGGCTAGATGCGCCGCACCTGGTTCGTCTGGCAATGCGTCAGGCGGCGCGCGGGGGGGCGGGAGAGGGAGAGCCGGAATCGTACCGCAATTGCCAGGCGCTGCTTCAGGCGTTGGTGAATTTGCAGGGGTCCATCGAGCGGGCGAACGATGCGGCGTGGTCGCCGGGAGCCGTTGCGGATCTTAAGCAAGTCGACACGTTGGCGGACGAGGTCGTGAGCCGGCTGGAACGGCTGCGGGCGCAGTTGGCGGTCGAAGCGAACACGGTGGGAGCGAATCCCGAGCGGAATGCGAGGAATTGGCGGTTCGCGCACGATTTGTTGAGCGGTCCGCTGTTGCCGGCGGCTCGACGGCAGGCGCTGCGGGATCTGGTGGACCGGGGGCATGGAAATCTGGAAGAACGGCCGGCGGGACAGGAGCATTTGCCGTCGCCATTGCGGCCCGCGCCGGAGTCGCTCGTACAATTGTTGCTCGGAATGGAGTCGGCCGCGGGCGGGGCGCGGGCCGCGAGCGGATCGACGGACCCATCGGGGCAGAAGATTCGCGTGACGCTGGCGACGCGGTTTGGAGGCCGGTTTGGAATGGCGCCGACCGGTACGGATCGGGAGCACCGAAGCGAGTTGGCGGATCAAGGGCAGAACGTGTTGCGTTCGATGAGCATGATTCCACTGGGGGCGGAGGCCGCGATTCTGTTGGGGGCGCCGGCGATCGCGCTTGAGAAGTTCGACCGGCAGCAGTTTCTGGTGTGGCACGCGCGGCGGGCATTGGGGGATTTTTGGGGGGGGGATGGCGACCCGGCCGGGGGCGAGAATTATTTTGTCGCCCTGTCGCGATCGCTGTTGGGGGCCGCGGGGAAATCCGGGCCGCGCTCGGTCGCGCTGGAGCAGGCGCAGACGGCGGCGAACCGACTGACCGACGTGGCGAAGACGTTGATATCGGTGGAGGCGGAGTCGGCGGCGTCGCTGCCCGGAGACGCGGAGGCGCTCTCCGTCACGGTGAAACTTGGCATCGGCTCGGGCGCGACGGAGGGTGTGGGACAGGATTCCGGTCCGGGTGGTCTGTTGCCTGGGCAGGCGGTGCTGTTGGCCACCGAACGGGACGACCTGGACAAGGGAATGGCGTTCCGGGAAGGGAGCGGCGGAGAGTTGCGGAATCGAATGGGGGCGGCGGTTCCGGAGCGCGGACAGACGCTGAATCTGGCGTTTCCGTTGCCTGGCGGGGTTGGATCGGCCGATTCGTTGAGTGGGCGGTTGACGGTGTATTACCGGGGGCACATTCACCGCGAGGCGACGTTTGGGGCGGCGCGGCTGGCGCCGTTTCGGCAGTTGGTCACGGAATGGCCGGAGGAGAAATCGGCGTCGATCCACGTGGCGACCGGGGTCAGCGAACCGGGGTCGATCGCGTTTGTGCTCGATTGCTCGGATTCGATGAAGGAACGGGAGGAAGGGGAACAGTCGCGGATGGGGGTGGCGAAGACCGCTTTGCTGCGGGTGCTGGCCGAGTTGGCCAACGCGAAGCCGTCGTACAAGGTGACGCTGTGGCTGTATGGGCATCGTCGGGGCTGGGACGGAAAGCGCGAGTGGTCACGGGTGGAGCAAGCGCCGGGGCTTAATCCGAACGACGTACCGACCTGGTTTGCTGCGCATCGGGAGGGTTTGCCGCCTAGCCAGGACGTAGAAATGGCGTGGCCCGCGGTTCCCGGCCGGAATTTTGACGGGCGGGGGCTGACGGAAGTGCGGGGGTTGTTGGGGAATGTCGATCACTTTGGCTACACGCCGTTGTATCTGTCGATCCAGGAGGCTTTGCGACGCGATCCGCTATTGAAAGCGCCCGGGGGGATCAAGCGATTGGTGGTGCTGACCGACGGCGACGATCAGGTCTGGGATCGAACGGGACCGGAGCGCCGCAGCGCGAATGTCGATGGACTGGTTGAAGCGCTGGCGGACGCGCGCAAACGGAGCGGTGGACGGTTCGATTTGCACGTGGTGGCGATTGGTTCGGCGCGGAAACGGGACGGCGAATTGAAGCGATTGTTGGCCTCGGCCGGGGTGGACCCGAATCAGCAGTTTTACGATTTGTCCAATGCGGGGTCGGGTTCGAGCCGGTTGTCCGTGGACAAGCTGGAACAAACCCTGCTGCGGGCGTTTGGACTGCGGCGATACGAGTTGGTATCGAGCAAGGAGGGGAGCCGTTTTGCGCGGGAACTCTTGAACACGACGACGGAATTTCCGGCCGGGGCGTTTGGAGGGTATACGGTTTCGATTTTGGGTCTGGACGCGGCTCGCGGCCGCCGCGATTTTGTCGTGCGCGGCGGAGAGGCGCTGCGAATGACGCTGAGCAGTCCCGCGACGGAGTCGCCGATCCTGGAATTCGACCGTTACAACCCGCGCGATGCGGAGACGGTACGACTGAGCGCCGAGCGGCAGGGGAGCGGGGGGGGGATCGAGCAGGTCGATTGCTGGGTATCGCGGCCGGAGCGACTAGGGGACGGCACTTTGGCCTTCTCGGTTGCGATGCAGAATCATGACCGGACGCGGTTCACGCCGAGGCCGAGCGAGATGTGGCTGGCGGCGCGACCGTTGCGCAGCGGGGACAGCCGGGAGGTTGCGCCGACGTATCACGTGTACGACGCACGATACGAATCCGGACAGCCGGTTCCCGTGCTGCGATTTCGGCTACCGGATTGGCCGGCGGACGCCACTCGTGTGGAACTGAGCTTGTTTCTGCGGTTTGGCGGGACGACCGACGAACTGGGAAGGATTACGCTGGCGGACATCAAGGCCAGCCCGGTCGGTCCTTCGACGGATGGCCGGCAGCCGTTC
>JALHPA010000458.1 GCA_022842745.1 Pirellulales bacterium | reverse complement strand
TTGAGCCACTGGCCCCACTCGCGCGTTGGCTCAATCCGCCCGCCTGGCCAAGCTCTTTGCCGCTCGCCGGGCTCACGCTCGAACCTCAGATCGATTGGGCCACCGGCATGCGCGCGGCATGGCAGCCGGGGGAAAATGGCGCACGCGCAAATCTTGAGCGCTTCGCCGCCACTGCCGTTGCACGATACCCCCAACAACGCGACTTGCCGGGCATGCGCGGCACATCGCAGCTCTCACCGCATTTGCACTGGGGAGAAATCAGTCCGCGACAAGTTTGGCATGCGATCGAGGCAGCGCACTCGGAACATCAGAACGAGCTGGCACGCCGCGGCGCCAGCGCTAGGCCCGCGTCATCGCCGACGAGCGAAGGTGCCGCCGTCGAAGCCTATCAACGCCAGCTCGTCTGGCGCGAATTCGCGCACCACTTGTTGTGGCACTTTCCGCACACTCCCGAGCTTCCGCTGCGGCCTGAGTTCGAGAACTTTCCCGCCGAGGAGGATCCCAACGCACTGCGAGCCTGGCAGCGCGGCCGCACCGGATATCCGCTGGTCGATGCCGGCATGCGGCAACTTTGGTCGACCGGCTGGATGCACAATCGTGTCCGCATGGTCGTGGCGTCGTTCCTGGTAAAGCACCTGCTGATTCCCTGGCAACGTGGAGCCGAGTGGTTCTGGGATACGCTGGTCGATGCCGATCTGGCGAACAATACGCTCGGTTGGCAGTGGGTAGCCGGATGCGGCGCCGATGCCGCGCCGTACTTCCGCATTTTCAACCCGGTGACACAATCCGAGCGCTTCGATCCCGATGGAGCCTATATCCGCCAGTGGGTGCCGGAATTGGCCGCGCTGTCGGACACCCAGATTCACGCCCCCTGGCAAGTCCCGCCAGAAGCACTTCAGACCGCGGGCATCGTGCTGGGGAAGACCTACCCCCGCCCGATCGTTGGTCACACCGAAGCTCGCAGCCGCGCCCTGGCCGCACTGGCCACGATGAAACACTCGCAACGGGAGACTGGTCGACGGTCAGGCCGCAAGTTAACCTTGTGACCGTTGGCTACAAAACTCCGGTTCGCGAGGTTCGATCGATGAGTTCTTCCGTGCCCTGTCGTGCCTGGGTTGTTCTCGGTTGTCTGCTCTTGAATCACGCTCGTCTACTTGCAGCCGATCCTGAAGCCAGCGAAACAAGCCGCGTCGCCGCGCCCACGGCCCTCATCGATGGCACGGCCCCCGGCTTTCGCGACCTGACCGAAGCCGACTTCACGAACGTCAATTGCGCCGCCGACACCTGGACCTGGAAAGAGGGCACTCTGCACTGCACCGGCCAACCGGTCGGCGTGCTGCGTTCCCAGCAACCGATCACCAACTTCGAGCTCGTCACCCAGTGGCGCCATCTCAAGCCAGCCGGCAACTCGGGCATCTTCGTCTGGACGATCAAGGAGTCGCTCGACGCTCTCAAAGGTCCGGGCCTACCCCACGGCATCGAGGTTCAAGTGCTCGACCTGGGATACACCGAGCAATACGAAAAGCAGTCGGGCAAGAAAGCCGACTGGTTCACCGCGCACGGCGATGTCTTCCCGGTCGGCAAATCGACGATGAAGCCTTTCCCGCCCGTTGCCCCCGATGGCCGTCGCAGCTTTCCGACCAAGCACCTGAGCAAGGGGGTCGGCGAGTGGAATCACTACTACGTCCGCGCCATCAATGGCGAGGTACGGCTCTGGGTCAACGGCGAGGAAGTTTCCGGCGGCACGAATTGCGAGCCGCGTACTGGTTATTTATGCCTCGAATCGGAAGGCTCGCCGGTCGAATTCCGCGGCTTGAGAATTCGCGAATTGCCGTAGCGCGTTCGGTTTCGCCAAGAATTAGCCTCGCAGCGGCGGAAGCAGGTAGCCGGGGTGCGTCAGCCCCCGGATCGCGCATCACAAAGTGCCCCAAGCCGCGTAGCGGCGAAATGCTTTGCGCCGCGCGAACGAGCGGTCAACCACAACGACACCACGACACGATGAAGCATTCAATCGTTGTGTCCGCGCGCTGCGCGGCGGTCGATTCGCCGTCACGGCTGGACGCATTTCGGCCTGAAGGGCCGAGTTCTGTCAGCCCAGCCCGGAGCGCAGCCGGGAACCGGCGCAGCGCAGGGCTGGGTACGCGGTACTAACGCGCTCCCGGTCCTGAAGGGACCGTTCATTCGCGCCACTTGCTAACGGAGAGCCGTGTTGCCGACCGAACACCGCGGCGACCAGAAAGGGGACGGGAGTCGTTTCCGATCCACGTCGTCGATGTCATCTGCGGCGCCATTCGGAAACGACTCCCGTCCCCCTGGCGCGGCCTCGCGCGCCACGCGGACTCTTGTCCCCCTCTCCCCTCGCGGGAGAGGTGAGGGGCCGTCGCCCCTCGATGGACGCAGCGCTCGTAATCGAATTAGCCGCGGAGCGGCGAAAGCAGGTAGCCGGGCGGCGTAAGCCCCCGGATCGCGAATAAAAACGAACCCTCAAGCCGCGCAGCGGCGACATACGTTGCGCGTGACGATTGACTCACGACACAACGGACCGAGAGTTCCTCGACCCGGCTGTTCGCCTTCCGGCCTGAAAGGCCGAGTTCTATCAGCTGGGTACGCGGTGCCCCCCGCGATTCCGCACTCAGAAAAGGTGTCAGGAACCTTTTCCTGATCGAGCGCTGGCCTTCCCTACCGCGCCGTGGAAAAGGTTCCTGACACCTTTTCACTGCGCGGCGCAGATTGCCGGTCCGATTCGTTGGACGCACGCCCCAAAATGCCCTTGACAAATGGGCAAAAATTTGTATATAATCACACGAACGGCCGCACGCCCTTCGCGTGTGTCTCTGCGCGCTTTTAGGCAATAGTGCGCTGACTCGTGATCCGTGTGGCTTGCGATGGCCGGCGCCCGCCGAGCCATTGCGTACCATGTCATTGAATAAAAAGGAGTAAAAACTCTCGCGCCGTCGGTGCGCGTCGGCTGGTCGCCTGCTGCAAAAACAGCGCTCCCCCCAAGGATCCCACGAGTCATTCGTTAACGGATCGGGTGGAGCGCCCGTACGCGGTGCGCGCAGCACTGAAATACACAGCCGAAAACGCCGCCACAGGTCGCTGCTCCCCCAAGGATCCCACGAGTCAATCGTTAACGGATCGGACGGAGCGCCGTTCCGAGGTGCGCGCTGAACGACCTGGCGAGGCACAGAGATTCCTAACTGGACACGGGAGCACCAGAAAATGAACGACTTCCCCCGCGACGGCCCAGCCCCGCCCCGTTGGTTACCGACTTTGATGACGTTGACACTACGGCGCCGCACAGCGGGCCAACTGCTTGACCATCCACCCCAGGCCTCCTTAATCTAGAGCCATCCTCATGACACGACTTGGGGGGCGCTCCCCCGCCAACTGCCAGCCACTACCCCAGGTGGCTCTCGCAAACAGCTCTGAGAACGCTAGTGACGGCCGCCTAATCCTTGCTACCGCAGCGGGCATATCCGCGCGGCGCTGTCGTCCTGCGAATTGTTTCCTTCTCGGAGCTTCAACTGTCCCATGATCCGCCTTCTGACTCTGACTTTGCGCCCACTGGTGGCGATCGCCTGTTGTTGCGTTTGGTTGACCAGCGGTTCGCTCGTGCGCGCCGGCACTGTTTATTTCATGGTGGCTGAATTGCCTGGACAACACGTCCATAACGATTCGTACATTCTGCCGCTCGACGATCCAGCCGAGATCGCGGCCGCCCGCGACATCATTAGTCAGGGGCCAGGCAAAGCGAAGGCCCACATCGCGTTCGCCAGCATCGCGGCGGGCTCCGACGGCATCAACAAGAATTTGCTGTCGCCGCACCAAACTTGGTCGTGGCACGTGACCGACTTTTTGGGCTTCGCGGAACTCGGCGCGGAGATCTACGACGGCTGGCCGACGTTTGTCGAAAGCGATGTCGCCGGCTG
>JALHPA010000457.1 GCA_022842745.1 Pirellulales bacterium | reverse complement strand
TCAATACGCGGGGAATTATCGCGCAAAAACTGCTCAAATCGATCAAACCGGACGTCGGCCGCGTCCCGGCCGTCGAACTGATGTTATTCAACCCCATCGTGCAGAAACTGATTCTCGAGGGGGAAGACTCCAAGCTTCCTGACGCCATTCGGATTGGCGCCGACGACGGGATGCAGGACTTCACCATGAGCCTCAAAAGACTGTTCGAAGACGGCTTCATCGATCGAAATATCGCCTTCTCGGTCGCCCCCAATCAAAACGCGTTGCGAATGGCGCTCAAGGGGATCGACGTGCGAGCGCCGGGAATTCTCTAAGCGCTTGCTCTTCGACCCCACGGTCGATGCCGCGCCGCACCCCCTATTTCGACCGCGGTTGCGCCTCGAGGTCCGAAATAGGCGGCGCCGACAGAGGCTCCATATGCACCAGGACGTCCCTTACGTCTGGTACTGCCTGCCGGATGGTGGACTTCACCTTGCCGCTCAGAATGTGCGCCAGGTGTAAGGACATTTCCGGGTCGGCCTGGACGTGCAAGTCCACGAAGTACGCCAGACCGAACTTCCGCACCCGCAATTTCTCGATTCTCCGCACCCCCTCGGTCGCCAGGGCGGCGGACTCGATTCGTGCGATGATCGGCGCGTCCGGGCTGCGGTCCATCAAATCGCGCAAGCTCATCCGCAACATGCCCGATCCATTGATCGCGATGACTCCCGCGGCGACGAGCGCCCCCCAGTCGTCGGCCGACTCCCAGCCCGGCCCCCCCCACAGCGCGACCGCGATGCCAATAAACGCCGCCGCGGACGTAATCGCGTCGCTGCGATGATGCCACGCATCGACCTGCACCGCCGTGCTGCCGGTTTCCTTCCCGACTCGGACGACATTGCGAAACGCCCACTCCTTGACCAGGATCACCACCGCCAGCACGACCAGCGTGAACGGCGCTGGGGAATGATGCGGCGTGGCGATCTCTCGCACCGCCGCGATGGCAATTCCCACCGCAACCCCCAGCAACATCAGCGACACCACGGCGGCCGCCAGCGGCTCGGCCCGGCCGTAGCCGTAAGGATATTCCGCGTCCGGCGCCCGGGAGGTGATCTGCAACCCCCGCCAGACGATCAGCGATCCAATCACGTCGGTGGAGGACTCGGCCGCATCGGCGATCAGCGCATACGAGTGCCCCGCGATCCCAGCGATCAACTTGGTTACGATCAACACGGCGTTGACCAAAAGGCCAAGCTGCGCGGCCTTGATTCCGCGAGTTTCCGATTCGTGGTTGGAGCTTGGCGGTTTGGCCACGTGCAATCGTATTCCGAGGACGCCTAGCGGTGCTTTCTCCCCTCCAGGTCATCCTCCGTCACCCATTTCGTACCGCTCCCCGGCTTGACCGCGTCGCGGACGATCGAGCCAGGGTGCCGGGCCAGCTTGTCGGTGATGATCCGGGCATCCTCCACGATCGGGCGCAGCCGCCGCGTGATCTGATTGATGTTGGCCACCGCTTCGTTCAGTTGCTGATAAATATCGGGATTGTTGAGCAACTGCCCCAGCGAGCCTTCCTTGCTGTTCAAAGCGCGGCTGAACTGCTCCACCTGCCCCAACAAGTCGTTGAGCCGCGCGATGCTGGAATCGATATTGCCCACAATCTGATTGCCGCGCGAGCCCAACGGTTCGGTAAAGCCTTCCAAGTTGCGCAAGTTCTTGTCCACCAGCCGCATGGCTTTGTCAATCCCCGAGATTGCCCCCTGCGTGTCTTTGAGCAGAAGCGGCAGATCGGCCAACGTTTTTTTCAGGTTGGCCTTCGTTTCGTCGTCTCCCAAGATGTCGTCCACGGTCTGCATCGCCCGTTGAAAGCTCTGCAACGCCGTCTCGGTCTGATTGATGATCCGGTCGAACTGCTGGCTGTTGCGGTCGAATAGCCCGTTCAGGTTTTTCGACAGCTTGCCCACTTCGTTCCCCGCGGTCTCCAGAGAGCGGGCCGTCCGCGCAAAGTCGTCCTTCAAATCGTTGAACGAATCCAGCGGATTCACGCTCACTTGTCCTTGCACCGTGGCGCCGGGCGGAATCGCCGCGTCGCTCGCAGGGGGAGGCGGCGCCTCATCGGCGATCGGGTACGTCGCGCCCTCCTCGGCCGCCGTGCGCTTCGCGTCGCTGGGTGGGCTTGGCGATGGCTCCTGCGCAGGCAGCCTCACCACCTCGATCTGGGCGTCCCCCAACAGCGTCGTTGTGATCCGAATGGAGTCGTTTTGCCGTATTTTCCGATCGCCGTCGATCTCCAATGTGACCACGACTTCGTCCGTCGCGTCGTCGATCGCCACATCCGTGACCCGCCCGATCAAAATCCCGCTCCGCCGCACGGGGGTCTCCTTCGCAACTCCCGGGGCTGAGGGAAAACGAACATAAATCGTGTACGTACCCTTGACGAACGACGGAAACTTGCCGAACAACAGGATCAAAATGCCGGCGATGATAAACGTCGCCAGCACCATCACTCCGACTCGAAATTGGACGATTCGTTCGTTCATGGCGTTGGCTACCCGCGCAGGGCCTGCAATTCCATCAGCCGTTCGCCGGCTTCGCCACGTACAAATTGGGTCACGCGGCGATCGCGGGACCTTTCCAGGTCGCTGGGGGGTCCGTCGAACAAGATCTGCGGTTCGCCTGGCGCCAGCCGGGACACCGGGGCGAGCATCACCACCCGATCGGCCACCTTCCGAGCCGTTACCATGTCGTGCGTCACAATCACGCTCGTCACCGCGTGCGCCTGCCGGGTGCGCAGCATCAACTCGTTAATCACGTCGCTCATGATCGGGTCCAGCCCGGTCGTCGGCTCGTCGTACAGCATCAGCTCCGGGTTCAAAGCCAAGGCCCTGGCCAGACCGACCCGTTTGCGCATTCCGCCAGAAAGCTCGGCCGGCCGCTTGGCGACCACGCTCTCCGGCAGCCCCACCTCCGCGATCAGCCCTAGCACGATCTCCCGGACTTCCGCGGCGGATTTTTTCGTATGCTCCTTGAGCGGAAAGGCGATGTTTTGCGCCACGGTCAGGCTGTCGAACAAGGCCGCCTGCTGAAACACAAAACCGAACCGCGTTCGCTGGTGCGACCGTTCCTTGTCGGTGAGTTTCCCCAAGTCTTGGCCGTCGAACCGAGATTCGCCGGCGGTCGGTCTCACCAGCCCAATGATCGACTTCAATAACACCGTCTTTCCGCAGCCGCTTTCCCCGATCACCACCAGGGTCTGCCCGCGCGGAATCGCCAGGTCAATGTCCCGCAGCACCGACTGCCGTCCAAACTGGACCGCCAGGCCGCAGATTTCCACCAACGGATGTTCGGAGGGATCGTGAACCATGTTTGACGGTTGTTTTGCTTTCCTGTCCGTCCGGTTGTCGGCTAGACCAGACGGACCCCTTCCGGCCATAGCGCGTAATACACCGCGTCCAAGGCGATTCCCAAGAACAAATCCAGCACCAATATCGCCACGAACGAGTACACGAACGCGCTGGTGGCGGCCCGCCCCACCCCCTCCGCCCCCGGGTCGCAGTGGAACCCCCGGTGGCAGCTAATCAACGCGATCGCCGCGCCAAAAAACAGGCTCTTGAACACCCCGCTGAACAAATCGAAGTTGCCCACGAATTTTTGCGAGTTTTCCCAGTAGTGGTGCCAATCAATGCCCAGAATCTGAATGCTGTAAAAAGCCGCCCCCACCACCCCCATGAAGTCCGCCATGATCGTCAGCGTCGGAATGAGAAACAAGCAACCCAGAAATCGCGGCACCACCAGGTAGTACACCGGGCTGGCCCCCATGCTGGCCAAGGCGTCGATTTGCTCAGTGACCCGCATCGTGCCCAATTCCGCCGCCATCGCGCTTCCCACTCGCCCCGCCAACATGGTCGCCGCCAATACCGGTCCCAACTCCCGCACCAGCGACATATTGATCACCGCCCCCA
>JALHPA010000456.1 GCA_022842745.1 Pirellulales bacterium | reverse complement strand
CCGAGAGCAGCCGCCGCGCTTCCGCCTTGAGACTCTTGTGAATGGCCTGTTGCGGGTCCGGCTTAAAGAAGAAATCGTCGGCCTGACCAAGCACTCCATCCAACAGCGGAATGGCGTCGGCGAACCGCTCTTGCTGCAGCAGTTCCTTGGCCTTCTCCAAGGTCGCGCTCGTTTCCCGATCGACCGGTAGAAAGACGCCGTCCACCGATTGCGGGCGATCCCCAGCCTGAGCCGCCGGCCCGGCAAATATGCGGCCGCGGATAACGCGCTTGACCTGAGCCACTCGAATCGGCGCTTGGTCGGTAGCGTCTTGCGCCAGGAGTTGGTGCGAGACGAATCCCAGAGCGGCCAGCGATAGGCCGAGGAGGCCACAAATTGCCAGGTATTGAGAGCGACCCGTCGCCCGCCATGCCCAGCGGACACGATGCATCGATGATTTTCGCTCCATCCGCAGGCCTCTTTGTGACAGTCGAGCGCTTCCGCGCGTCGGCACGCCCCATTTGGTGGATCGACGCCGTAACAAAGTTCAAACCGAGCCCAAATAATCGGTCCAGTGGGACGTTCGCTGACCTCTCCCTCTCTTGCCGATCTTTGTTTCCCAGGGCCGAATTCGGACGGTCCAATCCAATCTAAACGTAAGCAATTATTCATCTTACATCCCACTAAAACGAGCGGCAAGCAACAGGGCGGCTGTTTTCGCGATCGCACCGCCTGGTCCAATAACGCCGGATGAGCCGCCTGCCTGTTAGCGCAAGAGAAGCGGTATTAGCGGCGCTGAGAGGCAAAGGCGCTGAGAGGCAAATACGAACCGGGCACGAGCCGGATTCGATCGAACGAATTTCCGAAAACTCGTTGTGCAGTCCGGCGACCCCGGAAAAAGCAGTTGGCCGGCAGTCCGCAACCGCGAGAACTGCCGGCCACCGCAATATCTTGCTTGTCCGATGATTGGAGACGAGCGCCGTCGAATCACCTGCTGTTTGAGCTGCGAGAATGCTCGCGCAAGTAGCTTAACCCCGATCAGTATCCACCGAAGCCAAACCCGAAATTCCGCCCCTGGAAATAGAACGAATTCGCCGCCGGATACGAGTACACATCGTACCGATAGACCGGATAGGGGCGATAACAATGGGGCGCCGGGAGGGGGGGCGGATAACCACCCCAATGGCCATGATGATGGTGATGGACAGGATACCGCGCTCCGTAGAAACCATGAGCTCGGTACGGCCCGTAGTACGGCAAATCAGCCTTTGCGGTCTCGCCAACGCCGACGACTCCCATACAAGACAGCGCCAAAACCAGCAAAAGACGTTTCATCGCAAACACTCCTTGACTAAGGCTCTTGTTTCCCTGCCCCAGGCAGTCGCAGCGCGCCTTTCAGGGCAACCCGTTCATTCGCAGGGCTGTTCCTTCTCAAACGCACACTCCATGCCGAGCGCAAAACTTGAGAAATGCCGCGAGTTTCTTTGGATTTTGCGCAGCCAACGTCGGGCAGCCGTTTCTATTCGCCATCAAAACGACTGCGCCTCGAAGTCAATTTGACTTGTGCAGCAGGGCGCTTGGGCGGCGGTACAGACTCTTCAGGCACGCGCGCTGCTTGTAACCGCCATGTTGTCGCGGTGGATCACTTCGTCATAGGGACTATAGCCCAAAGCCGCCGCAATCTGATCGGTTCGCAAACCCTTGATACGGACCATTTCCTCAACGGGGTAATTGATCAGTCCTCGAGCGAACTCTTGGCCCTGCGGATCCATGATCGCGACCACATCTCCCTTTCGAAACGTCCCGGCACACATCGTTACCCCAATCGCCAGCAAACTCCGCCCTTGCACTTCGACCGCCTGTCTGGCGCCGTGGTCCACGTGCAATTGCCCTTTCGGCTGGGCCGTAAATCCAATCCAACGTTTCCAGGCAGGAACCGTTTGCCCCTGAGCCAAGAAAAGCGTTCCCACGGGCTCTCCAGCCATGATCTGGGCTAAGGCGCCCGGTTTGCGTCCGCTGGCAATGACCACATTCTCTCCGGCCGAGGTCGCGATCCGCGCCGCTTCCAGCTTGCTGGCCATCCCCCCTTTGCTCAGACCGGTGGCTTTGTCCCGCACCAGCGCCCAGACCGACTCGTCCAGACGGTCGACCGTGGGGACCAATCGGGATTGCGGATCGGTCGGGTCCCCGTCGTAAAGGCCAGCAACGTCGGATAGCAGTACTAGCAGGTGGGCCTGAATGAGATTGGTGACCATCGCCGCCAGCCGATCGTTGTCCCCAAACGTCGTCCTTAGCTCCTCAACGCTAACTGTGTCGTTCTCGTTGATGATCGGGACGGCCTGCAGATCGAGCAGCGTCAGAATCGTGTTACGGATATTCAGATACCGCGTCCGGTGGTCGAGATCGTCGGCAATCAACAAGATTTGCGCGGCATGCCGCCCGTGCCGGCGGAAAGCGCGATCGTACGCTTCCACCAGGTTGGTTTGTCCCACTGCCGCCACTGCTTGCAAGTGCGCAAGGTCCGTCGGTCGACGCTTGAGGCCAAGCTGTCCCATCCCAGCGCCCACCGCGCCGCTGCTGACCAGCGCCACTCTCCGGCCGGTCAACATCACCTGATGCAGTTCCTCCGCCAATTGGCTAATCCGCTCTTGATTCAGGAGGCCATCCGCCCCGGTCAACACGCGCGTTCCCACTTTGACCACCCAGGTGGTGGAATTCGCGGCAATTTCCTGGCGAATCAGATCTGGCACGGCAGACAATCAGGTAAGGTAATGCGATCCGGAAGTCTCAAAGATGGCCGGGCGTATTGCGGAGTGGGGCATCAGGATGCGCGCAGTTCCTTCAATTCTTTTTCAACGGCGGCGATCTCAGCCTCCAGTTTCCTCACGTCTTCTGGATCGTCCATCTGCTTCTTTGCGCCGGACAACTGCATGCGCAGCTTCTGCAGCTTGGGTTGCAGCACTTCGATCCGCTTCTTGGCTTTCTTATCCATAGAACTCACTCGGGTCTGGTAACCACTCGATACGGTAAGGCAGGAGGGTTGTCTCTCAGGCATGCCGGCTGAACGCTAGGGATTTCTTCGCGAGATCGCTGTTATCTCTGCCGCTTGGGGGCACGGCAAGTCCCAAGTCGAGAAAGGACGCATGAATCCAAAAGATTCGTCTGGGCTCCTTGGTCGCAGCGAGCCGCGGACGACGGGCGCCCGCGATTATTGCGAGGTCAGAAATTGTTGCCCATACCGAAGATGTTCGCGCATCCGCTCGGCCGCCGCGACGCCATCCCGCGCGCGCAAGGCCGTCACGATCGTCACATGCTCCCGGTAGCTGGATGCCAGCCGGTCGGCGCCCTGCCGGGTGATGCGAACGATTTCGCGGTACAGTTTGTCGAATGATCG
The DNA here is from genome assembly GCA_022842745.1 of Pirellulales bacterium. Classification (GTDB taxonomy): domain Bacteria; phylum Planctomycetota; class Planctomycetia; order Pirellulales; family JALHPA01; genus JALHPA01. Next base: position 566 of record JALHPA010000456.1, on the reverse strand, counting down.
GGCCAAAAACGACTGAATCTCCCGGTTGCCCGATAACTCAGCCAAGAGCGAATGGAACTCCACATCCAACGCGGCGGCCCGGTCGGCATCCCCCGCCTCGACCGCGGCATGTTGAGCCAAAAGGTTGTTATCCAGTTCCGCGAGCTGCAATGCCGTCGCACGGCCCGACAAGCGTTCCACGACGTACGGTTCGATCGCCATCCGCACTTCAAACACTTCCAGCAATTCCGCGAGCGACAGACCGCGGACCACGATCCCTTGTTGCGGCGAGACCGACACCAGTCCCAGCCCTTCCAGCCGCTCCAGTGCGGCCCGAATCGGGGTCTTGCTCATCCCCAGTCGCTCGGAAAGCTGGCGCTCGGAGAGAAATTCACCCGCTTCCAACTCCCCCGACTGAATCAGCGTTTTGATTTCCGAGTAAGCGCGATCCTTGAGCAGATCCCGTCCGTTTCCGCCGGCCCGCGACGGAAGTGGGGAAATCCTGGACGATGAAGGTTGCGCCGATTCCGCGCTTCCTCGTTTCTGGGAAGCGGCCCTCGGATTCTGGGAAGATGTCGCCGGAAGGT
>JALHPA010000455.1 GCA_022842745.1 Pirellulales bacterium | reverse complement strand
AGTGCTCGAAGCAGGCCACGATGCGGTCGTAGTCCAAGCCCAATTGGAGCAGGCTTTGATTCAAGTCAAACAAATCCCGGTTCTTGTGACGCTGGAGTAACGCCCGCAGCTTCGTCCCCAGGATCTCCTCCGCTTCAAACGAGACAATCTCCGTCTCAGCCTGATGCCAGCCACTGGTCATCGCAAACGGATATGTCGTTAGACCATGTCGGTTCGCGTGCTCACGGGTGTTGATTTCCACCCTGAGCTTGAGCGGGCTCCCGTTGTCCGTTTCCGGCCTGTATTTGAACACCAGATGAAGTGTGTGTTCGGCGCTCACCCGCCGGGGGTTGCCAAGCCACTTTAGCGCGTCGCGTATTCCGTCAATCGTGGCCCCGATCGGCTCGGCTCGCGTCTGAACGAGATCGATGTCTTCCGAGTAGCGTAGCGGCTTGGCCAACAGAAGCTTCTGGATGGCGGTGCCGCCGCGAAATGCAATTCTCCCCTTGAGCGTCTCGCTACTGAACAAATCGCAAAGCGCTCGGCAAATTACCAAATCCTGTTCCACCTGCCTCGGGTCGGGCCACAGCGTGCGGGCGCTCCATTCCTGCAAGAACGCATTCGGTATCACGTGTCAATCTCCAGCTCGACGTTGATCGTCAGCTTCCAATTCGGGTCCTTCTCCGTCGATCCCCCCACCGCGGCAACGATCGGCTTCGCCGCCGGATCAAGATCCTTGAAGGACTTTGCCGTCTGGGCGAAGGGCAATAGCGCGCTCGACTGCCGGGCATGGCCAGATCGCTCCAGCAAATAACCCAACCGCCTCACGGTGGCGTTCTCGGCAAATTTCGCGGCCTGCCTCAGGATTCGCGGATCGGCCCTTTTGCCCAAGTCGTGAACCGCTTGCGCGGCGGCGTTGATGCCCCCTGCCCGATGGAAGTAACGGCACATATCGAGCAACGTCAATTCCACGCCTGCAACCTGGGCAAAACCGGCGTCGGTCTTGAGTCGATCGAGCCACTCCGGGCGATTCAACTGAGCGAACTGACCGGGCGCCTGGTACAAGAACTCGATTCTTTGCCGGCCGGCCACAATCGGGGCAAGCTGCCGCGGCGCGATAACTTGAAAGACCATCGCCGCTTGGTGCGCCGATCCGTGAAACGCGGCGGCCCGCAAGAGGGAAATGCGGTAATCCAAACCCAGGTGTTTCATCAACGGGTCGATCCACCGCGCAGGATCCGGCCCTCGTTGCCGATCTTCGGGACGCACCAGGACGTAGAAACCCCGTCGCGGACTGATCAGCCGCCCCCTCCTGCGCATCCGCGCCGCCGCCGCTTGCAGGGCCTCGGGAGTCGACTGAATCTCGGCTAAGGCCGTCGACCTGGAGAACGCCGTCCGCCCCTGCTCAAGCTGCGATTCGGCAAAATCCTGAAATCGAATCATACCCCAATCATATGTCGAACCAGACACAAATCAACCGTTTTCCGATACGATCGGGGAGCAGCGTCACACGCCCGTTGGATCCGCTCCACCATGCTCAAGCCTCCGGCACGCGGCAAATCGCCTAGCCCTTCGGCCGGTCGGCGCGCAGCCACCGGAAGAGTTCTTTCAGCGCATCGGCGTCCAACCGGTCGGTTTTAATCGGGCTAGGCCCCTCGTATTCAAAAGCATCGATCAAAATCTCGGTGGCAAACATCCCCATTTCCGTTCTCAAGCTGTTGCTTACCGGCAGTTTTTCCCGGTTATTGATCTTCGCAATCAAGCCGTCGACCGCCTGCGGCGCGCCATCGCGATATTTCAACAGCAACTCGTGGCCTCGCCATATCAGATAATAGTCGGTGGCCTTGAAATGCTCCCCCTCCCCCAACGACTTCCACATCGCGCGTGCCAGCGCCTGCCGCCCCACGTCGGTCGTCGGTTCCTGCAACAACGCCAAGACCCGTTTCTTGATCTCCCACACGTTCAGCTTCTTGTTGAACTTGAACGTGGCGTCGAGCTCCTTGAGCCGGATCTCGTACTTCGACTCGGTTCCGTCCTCAACAGGTTCCAGCCATGCTGCCAACACCGCGAAACAGAGAATGAATGACATGGCAAGACTCGATTTTTCCGCTATCCGCTGTGGCTCGCCGCGCGCTCGGCGTGTTTGACCGCACACTCCTTCTCGCAATGCCTATTTGTTGAAGGAGGCTGTCGCCCACGGCAAGAACGTCATTCGACCGAACGGTTGATCGATCGATTTTGGGCGATACGGTCGTTTGGTCACGTTAATCTCAGCCTTCATTGCCTCCAACGTACGGATATTGATCGCTCGTAGTTCTTGGAGCGTCTCAATGGGCGGCTTTTTTGCATGCGGATGAACCGACGGGGCCTTTTCCAGGTCCAAGTTCTTGAACCACTCGATTTGGTGATCGATCATACGCAACTGGATCTTCAATAGTCCTTCCTTGCGATGTTCCTTCCACCAAGTGGACAGCTCCTTTCCGCCCATCTCATGCAAGAAATTTTGACCGCCGGTGAAGTGCCTCAGAACACCCAGGTCTTGGTAGCAGTATATGTTCAGTCGAACGATGTCAAAACACACCGCCCCAACCGAACGATCGTAGATCCCCGAGGGCGCGTCGTAGCAATAAGAATATCGCTTGTCCTTGAGGTGCTCGACCAATACATCGCAGCCCGCTTCCCTCTCCTGAAAAAGCTGCTGAATCGCCAGGAATACGACTGCTTGCTCCCGAGTACTGTAACTGGCAGGCGGTTCCGCTCCCGTGTAAAGACGACCGTCTCCTGTAGCGGGACTAGAGTTCTTGGACGCAAGGTATCCCACCAGCACCCTTATCCGGTCGTCGCTCTCTGATTCCGCACGTGCGATTTTGTAATCCGCCAAAAGGAACGTTCCCACCAGCAGTAGCACGAACTTACTCATTGGACTCCCCCTCCATTCAAACGCTGTCGCTGCCTACCGAGTCGAGACCTTCTCCACAATACAAGCTCCCCGCCCCTCAGTCATCGCGCCGGACCGGTTTCAAGGCGTCAAAGTTCGGGTCGGTGGGCTCCCCGCCGGCAATCGTCGTATAGGGCAGAAGCTCCGATCCCCGCAAGTTTCGTCGGCATCGAAACGTCTGCCCCAGAATCGGCGCTGCGGCTGCTCCGCCCTCCTCCGAACTTTTCAAGATGAGTCCCTGCGAACCGTCCGGCTTGCTCTGTAACAGCTCCACGGGAAAATCTCTCGGCTCCGTCCAGTACACCTGCAAGTTCTCCGCCTCGACCAGATAAATCGTCTGCTCAGGCCCGTCCTTCACATCCCCCCAAGACACAATACCGCTCGGAGGAAACGCCGTTCCGATACCCGTGATCGCTACGTAGCTGGTGATTCCCTGCTGGTCGTCGTGGGCGCGGTTGTCACACCTGAAGAAGCGCGGCATCAGCGGCAGAAGTTTCCGATTGTTCGGACCATTCCACGGCTCGCTGAATCGATAACGCTTAAACAACTCCCGCTCCTCCATAAACGGCAATATCAACACCCGCCAACTGTGCCACGGCGTCCCGTCCGGTCCCAGCAACACCGCTGGCGGCAGCTTTCCATGCTGTTCGTGATATTGCTGCACACTGAATGAGAGCGTCCAAATGTTGTTGCGGCAATTAAACGCCCTCAGGAGTCGCCTGTCTCCCTCGACTTGCCGCCAGAACCAGATCACACAGGCGCATACCGCCACCAGAAACAACAATGTGCGCAGGCCAAATCGTATTCGCATCGCCATTTACCCCGCGACTCCGGCGCGCCACCCACGCTTCCCACTCTCGGCCCCCCCCTCAATACCCCACCGCGCACCCATCCTTCCTCGAATCGCTTCCCCCGTGCAGCGTCCCTTGCTCCCAGTCGATCCAGATCCCCTGGTAGCCGCCGAACGCCCCTCCCTCGCTCCGCCGCACGCGGTGCCCCAGCTTCTGTAACCCCTCCACCGTCGCCTCGG
>JALHPA010000454.1 GCA_022842745.1 Pirellulales bacterium | reverse complement strand
TAATATCGTTTGAACAAGTATTAGTGTAGCGGGAAGTTCCACGTTTCGCAAGGATTTGGCGCAAATAGTTAGCTCAAGCCGTTTTAGGACGACGGGGCCGGGAATCAACCGCCTGCCCTGGCTTTCGCAGTTTCCCTGGCTTATCGAGGTAAATGTGATTTTCGCTGGTACGTTGCTGTTGGCGGAGGAGCGCCGGCGGGTCGACCTGGTGGAGGGCTGGCTGCGCACCGAGGGAGAGAAGATTGTGGCGGTCGGGTTTGGCCAGCCACCCGGGCCGGTCGATTTCGGCGGCGCGGATTGCATCATTTCGCCCGGGTTTATCGACACGCATCTGCATTTGCCGCAGTTCGCCGCCCTGGGCCGGGACGGGCTGGACCTGTTCTCTTGGCTTGAGCAGATCATTTTTCCGGCCGAGTCCCAGTGGGAGGATGCCGACCTCGCCGCGGCGGCCACCTCTTCCGCGCTCGACCAACTGCTGGCCCATGGAACGACCAGCTTCTGCGGCTATGCCACGGTTCACGCCGCGGCAACGGCCAGGGCCATGCAAATGATCGAACAACGCCGGATGCGCGCCCTCGTGGGGCAAGTGCTGATGGATTCGCACGCCCCTGCGGAGCTGATCCGCCCCGCCGGGCAACTGCTGGCCGAAGCGGCCGAGTTGCTTGCAAATTATCCTCCGGGTCCGGGGCGCTCCCGGGTTGAGTTCGCGGTCAGTCCCCGATTTGCCGTGGCCTGTAGCGAGGAATTGCTGGTTGGAGCCGGAGACTTGGCCCGGCGAACCGCGGTGCCCGTCCAGACGCATCTGGCGGAGACCAGCGACGAATGTCGGCTGGTGTGCGAGCGGTTTGACGCGGAAACGTACACGCAGGTTTACGATCGAGCGGGGCTGCTCACTCCGCGCACATTGCTTGGGCACGGAATCCACCTCTCGCCAGCCGAACGACAGCGCCTGAGCAAGCGAGGCAGTGCCGTGGTGCATTGCCCGACCGCGAACCTGTTCTTACGTGCCGGCAGCATGTCCTGGGAAACCATGCGGCGGGACGGCGTCAATTTAGGGCTGGGAAGCGACATCGGGGCCGGCGCTGCCCGGTCGATGGTTCGCGTCGGGCAGGCGATGATCGACACGGCCAGATTTCTATCGATCCAAACCGAGGGATTGGCAGTCCCGAAAGCGGCGGAAGTGTTTTGGCAGATTACCGCCGGCAACGCGGCCATCGCCGGTTGGCCCACTGCGGGCCGGATCGCGATGGGGGCGGACGCCGACCTGCTCGTCTTGCGACCCGATTTGCCTTGGAATGAGGCGCCCGATCCCTTGTCCCTGCTTCTTTTTGCCTGGGATGACCGCTGGCTTCTCCAAACCATCGTGGCTGGTCAACCGGCATGGACGCGCGCGTAGCCGAGAGCCATGCGAATATTTTCCAGCCCTCTTCGGGATTGACAGTTCAAAACGGCGAGGGCTACAACGAACTGCGTGGGGTAACGCCAAGCGACGGATGGAACATGGCGAGCGACGACGCGATTCTCGATTTGCAGAGCCAGGTGCAATCGGCGCTGTTGGCCAGCCCGGTCGTGGCGTTACGCGAACTACGGGTCGAACGGGCCGAGCACGCGCTGCGTTTGCGCGGCAGCGTGGCCAGCTTCTACCACAAGCAGCTTGCGCAAGAAGTGGTGCGGGCGGCCGTGGGGGAACGGTGCGCTGTGGAGAACGCGATCTCCGTGCGGTAGAGTAAGATGCGAGAGAGCCAGGCGAGAGTGTAAGTTGGGGCCGATGGTCCATCGCGTTGGCCGGCGGCACATTCTGGCGGGCAGAATTCATCCGGACGCAAAAACTGCAAGACCGCTCGGCTGCGGGAATCTCTGAGTTGGCTCGGCCTTAACCGTCCGCCCAGGTGAGGACCACTTTGCCCGATTGGCCGCTGCGCATGGCGTCAAATCCGCGCTGAAATTCGCTGTGGGGAAAGCGGTGGGTGATGACCGGCTCGATATCGAGTCCCGATTGGAGCATGGTGGTCATCTTGTACCACGTCTCGTACATCTCGCGGCCGTAAATCCCCTTGATCGTGAGCATGTTGAAGACCACCTGGTTCCAATCGATCGACATCTCTCGCTCGGGAATACCCAGCATGGCGATCTTTCCGCCATGGCACATCGACCGCAGCATGTCGCGGAAGGCGGCCTCGTTGCCGGACATTTCCAGGCCCACGTCGAAGCCTTCTTTCATGTTCAACTGCCGCTGGGCTTCATCCAGAGTGGCCGAACGGACGTCGACGGTGTGCGTGGCCCCCATCCGCCGCGCCAGTTCCAGCCGGTAGGGATTCACGTCCGTCACGACGACGTGCCGCGCGCCGGCATGCCGAACGACCGCCGCGGCCATGATGCCGATCGGACCGGCCCCGGTGATTAGCACGTCCTCTCCCAACACGTCAAACGACAGCGCCGTATGCACCGCGTTGCCAAACGGATCGAAGATCGACTGCACGTCGCGTGGAATCGAAGGATCGTGGACCCAGACGTTGCTCATCGGCAACGCCAGGTACTCCGCAAACGCGCCTGGGCGGTTCACCCCGACTCCCTGCGTCGCTTTGCACAAGTGCCGCCTTCCGGCGAGGCAATTGCGACACCTTCCGCAGACCACGTGCCCTTCGCCGCTGACGATTTCTCCTGGATGAAAGTCGTGGACATTCTCGCCGACTTCGACAATCCGGCCCACAAACTCGTGGCCGACGACGAGGGGTACCGGAATGGTCCTCTGGGCCCAAGCGTCCCAGTTGTAGATATGCACATCGGTGCCACAGATCCCGGTGCGCAGGACCTGAATCAGCACGTCGTTGATCCCGATCGCGGGAACGGGAACCTCTTCCATCCACAGCCCCGGTTCCGAGCGGGATTTGACAAGGGCTTTCATGGTCGGGGGCCGGAAATCGGCAGAAGGGGCGGTCCGGCAAGAGAGTTTTGGTCGCTATCGCAGTCGATAACGGGAAATCGGCTGGCCTGCCGGGCGAATCCTTTTCTTCCTGGCGCGATCGACCCGCTTGGCGCGCACAGCCAAACCGCGTTTTTGCAGCGTAGAAAATGACCCCGACGGGATTCGAACCCGTGTTACCGGCGTGAAAGGCCAGTGTCCTAGGCCTCTAGACGACGGGGCCGTCCGGCCTCTGCAAGCCGGTAATGTATCTCTCTGGTGTATAGTGGTCGCGAAGAATGGCGTCAAGGGGCCCAGCGCGACGCGCGGTACGGTACGGCAAAGACAACCGCAGACAAGAGCGGCCGATGATGGATCGAAGGCCGCCGGTTACCGCACACTTTGCGGAATCAAAGAATGTTCAGACGTCGCCACCCTGCGAGGCAGCTTCGGCGGAGGACTCGTTACCGGAAATGTGGCTATCGCCAATGTGGGGATCGTGGCGGCGGATCGCTTCGTACACCTCTCGGCGATGGACCGGCACTTCCTTGGGGGCCTCAACGCCGAGGCGAACCTTGTCGCCGCGAATCTCGACGACGACGATCGTAATGTCATTGTTGATGACAATACTCTCGTTCTTCTTGCGGGACAGGACCAACATTGCTAAATTCCTTCTGCAACTGCGCCCAAGCGATCGCGTATTCCGTCGATCGCAGCCGCTTAGCGTCGCCCGAGATCACTTGTTTTTCAGGCGAATCACTAAAGTCCGTTTCCGTGCGCGGACACGTCCTTAATGTCAATCTACGTGTTAATTTTTCCGAGTCAAGCAAGCACAAGAGCAAAAAAACGCCATTTGGCGCGGTTTTTGCCTAATTGAACTCGATTTGGGCTGAGCCGAATTGGACGGGAATGGCGTGGCTCCCGGCTGCTCTCACAACCCGTTTCCGAGTCGCAACTTCTTGCCCTACAATAGCTTGCAGTTCTTTTTGCGAGGTCGCCAGACCGGTCCGACAGCCAAAAACCTCGCGTTCCCTTCCGTTGGGCAAAAATGAA
>JALHPA010000453.1 GCA_022842745.1 Pirellulales bacterium | reverse complement strand
TCCAACGCCCTGGCCCATTATTTGGCGGTGCAAGCGCCGCCGGCGGCAAGGGAGCCGGTCGTGAACAGCTCTGGCCAGACATTCGGAGAGCGAGATTCGATCTCCCCACCGGACTCCGGGGAGGCAGCCCCCCCGCCAACTGGGATGGAACAGCCAGCGGCGGAACCCAGCGATGGGTCCGCTTCCCCGGCCGCAGCCGAACCCCGGGGGACGAGCTAATGCGAGTGGGGGATTTAAACTCTGGCGCGGCCAAACTATCGCTGGCCCACCGCGCGCTCATGTTACGCTGGGAGGCGGCGAAGGAACAATGGAACGACGCCGCCAGCCGCACGTTCGAGCGGGAGCGGTTGGCCGACATCGAGCCGCACGTAAGCCAGGTGCTAGAAGCCACCAAGCGGCTGGCGGAAGTCCTGGAGAAGGCCCAATATGAATGTGGACGCGATTGAGGCTCAATGCCTAACCGGTGGAATTCGGCTCGTTCTAATCTTTGCACGGAGCAGGTCCCCACGGCGAGGACCAGCCGTTTTCCTACAGGCCGATCGAACAGCATGACCCTGACCCAAAGTTTTGTACGACAATTGTTGGCGGACATCCGCCAATTGGCCGCCGATCGGGCTGCGGCCGAGCTACGCCGTGACGCCGAGTACGCCCAACGCGGAGATGCTTTGGCGGCCGAATTCCGCGAGGCCCAACAATCGATCACCAAGCAATATCAGACGGACAAGGAGGCCGCCGAGCGGGAATACGAGTCGATTCGCCGCCGAACCGCGGCGGAGTATGAATCCGTCACCGCCAACGCCCGCGCGAAATTGGCCCAGGCGGAAAAACGGCTGGCGGAGCAATTGGCGGCGGCGGAGCAGAAAACCAAAAAGGACTTTGAGGACGCCCAATGGGAAGCGAATGCCGTCTTTGACGCGACGCGCGACGGACCGAAGAAGACTCTGGAACATACCGAGTCGCAAATTGCGGCCCTCGTGGGCAGAATCGATCAATGTGTGGCGGAAGCCAGGAATTACGCCGCGACCTGCCGGTTATTGGGAGCGTTTGACCGTGGATTCGCCACCACCGACGAGTTCTCTCCGGCGCCGGACGCGAGCGTAAGCGATCTGCCTTCCCAGTTGACGTCGGCGGCGTCGACCGCTGGAGAGATCCAGCTCCGGCTGAGGTCGCACTGGTTGTCCAAACTGTTTTTGGGTCCGCGTTTACTCGGGATTTGGCTGGTGGCCATCGTAGGCGCCGTGGCGGCGGCCGGGAGCTTGTCTGGTTGGGATCGTGGCAACTTGCTGCTGGGCGCGGGAGCATTGTCCGCCGCCGGTTGCGCGGCGTTGAGCCTGTGGCTTTACGGGCGGGCGCGTCGTTCGATGAAGTCGTTCGCGTCCAGCCTGGCTCTTGCGCGCGCCCAGGGCCTATCGGCCGCGGGTCGCCTTTCCGAACGCGCGCAAAAAGTCGCGGAACAGGAAGCTCGGGTAATTCTCCAACAACGGGACCGCGACTTGGCGGCCGCCAAGGCTAAATTTGATAGGCTCTCTTCGTCCATCATTTCCCGCTCGAATGCGGAGCTGCAATCTGTCCAGCGCGAGGCCGAGCAATCGCTCGCTGCCGCCACCCAAAAAAGAGACCAGGCATTGGCGGCGGCCGAAACGAAATACCCACCATTGCTAACCGAAATTCAAGACGCTTTTCGAACCGGGTTGGAGCAAGCTCGCCAGCGGCGGGACGACGGCACGCGACAAAATGAGGAGCGTCGCGCGGCTGCCTGGAGCGAGCTGACCGAGGCCTGGCAAACCGGCATGCGGCGGGCGGCAAACGCCGTAAAGGAACTTCAAGCTGGTAGCGAAAGTGTTTTCCCGGATTGGAATAGCCCGGTCTGGGATGAGTGGACGCCACCCGCCGCGGCGCCAACGGCGCTACAGTTCGGTCGCTTGGCGATCGACCTTGCTGAGGTTCCCGGGGGCATCTCGAGCAATCCGTCGCTCAACGAGGGAATCGATCCAAAGTATGAAATCCCGGCATTGCTGGATTTTCCGCGCGCCTCGTCGCTTTTGATTCAGGCCGCGGGGGAGGGACGCGAGCGGGCGATCAACGTGGTGCAATCGATCATGCTGCGCATGCTCACGTCGATCCCTCCGGGCAAAGTCCGGTTCACGATCATGGATCCGGTCGGATTGGGCGAGAATTTCTCGGGATTTATGCATCTGGCGGATTACGACGACATTCTCGTCACGAATCGGATTTGGACCGAGACCGGTCAAATCGAGCAGCGGTTAGCCGATTTGACGGAGCAAATGGAGAACGTAATTCAAAAGTACCTGCGCAACGACTACAAGACGATCGAAGAATACAACGCCCAAGCCGGAGAGGTGGCGGAAGCCTTCCGGGTGCTGGTGGTGGCGAACTTTCCGACCAACTTCAGCGAAGCGGCCGCGCGCCGCCTGACCAGTATCGTCAGCAGCGGCGCTCGTTGCGGCGTGTACACGCTGTTGGTCGTCGACGCCAACCAACCGCTGCCGCCCGGCTGTGATCTAAACGACCTGGCCCCGTATTGCGCCTGCCTGCTGGAACGAGACGGCGCATACGTTTGGCGCGATCCGGATTTTCGCCCCTATCCGCTTGCGCTGGAGCGCGCGCCCGACGAAGCTCGTTTCGCCCAACTGGTTCACCTGGTCGGCGAGGCGGCCAAGGATTCACGGCGGGTGGAAGTCCCCTTCGAACACATTGCCCCCCCTAAGCAGAACTATTGGCAGGCGACCACCAAGAGTGGAATCGACGTTCCCTTGGGACGAGCGGGAGCGACCAAACTTCAAGCGCTAAAGCTCGGCCGCGGAACCTCGCAGCACGTTCTGGTGGCAGGCAAGACCGGCTCTGGCAAGTCGACCCTGTTACACGCGCTGGTGACAAATCTTGCGCTGACTTATAGCCCGGACGAAATCGAGCTCTATCTGATCGACTTCAAGAAGGGGGTGGAGTTCAAGACCTACGCCACGCACGAATTGCCGCATGCGCGGGTTATTGCCATCGAAAGCGAGCGGGAGTTCGGCCTGAGCGTGCTTGAGCGATTGGACGCCGAGCTGCGCGAGCGGGGGGATCGATTTCGAGAGGCCGGCGTCCAAGACCTGGCCGGGTTCCGGCAGGAGGTTCCAGAGGTTCCCCTCCCCAGGATCATGCTCATCGTCGACGAGTTCCAAGAGCTATTCACAGAGGACGACAAGATTGCCCAGGATTCGGCGCTGTTGTTGGACCGGCTGGTACGGCAGGGACGGGCCTTTGGAATCCACGTGTTGCTGGGGTCGCAGACCTTGGGGGGCGCCTATAGCCTCGCCCGCAGCACGATCGGGCAAATGGCCGTGAGGATCGCGCTCCAGTGCAGCGAGAATGATGCCCACCTTATTCTCAGCGAAGAGAATTCAGCAGCCCGGTTGTTGTCCCGTCCCGGCGAAGCGATTTACAACGATGCCAACGGCCTGGTCGAGGGAAATAACCCGTTCCAGGTAGTCTGGCTGGCGGACCAGCGGCGGGAGCAATACCTGGAGGAGATTAAGAGCCTCGCCGCCAATCGGCCGCCGCGACGGAATGTCCGTCGGATCGTGTTCGAAGGCAATGCACCAGCGGACATTCGGAAGAACGAACGCCTGGAGAGTTTTCTTTCCGAATTGGACGGGGTTCCGAATGCGGCGGGCGAGGGGGGAAGTGATGTATCTCTGCCCGCGGACCCGACGGGCGCCAAGGAGGAGAGGGAGCGGACAGCGGTCGCCGGCACCTTGGATCGCGAGACCGGAGAGACCACGCCGGCCCCCCTGGCAGCCCGTCCGGTACGCGCCTGGTTGGGGGAAGCCATTGCGATCAAGGATCCCACCGCAGCGGTCTTCCGCCGGGAGAATGGCCGCAATCTGTTGATTGTGGGACAGCGCGACGATTTGGCGGCTTCGATCATGGTCAGTTCCTTGATCAGCGTCGCGGCGC
>JALHPA010000452.1 GCA_022842745.1 Pirellulales bacterium | reverse complement strand
CTGAATGAGCAGTTCCTCCGCCCGGCGTCGAGCCGACCTCTGCGACTCCCCGGCCAATTGCCGCGGCACGGCGACGTTGTCCACCGCCGTGAGGCCGCGAATCAAATTGAACCGCTGGAAAACAAAGCCGATCTGGGACAGTCGCAACTGTGCACGCCGCCGCTCGTTCAACGCCTCCAGCCGATTTCCCAATACGCTCACTTCTCCTTGGTCCGGCGACAACAGGCAGCCGATGATCGACAACAGGGTCGTCTTCCCGCTTCCGGACGGTCCGACCAGAAATGAGCACGCCCCGCGCGGAATGTCCAAGTCAATCTGCTCGAGCACCGGCGTGACCGTGGACCCCCGGCGATAGGCCTTGCTCAGGCCTCGAATGGACACGGCGAAATCGCGCTCGGCGCTAACCATTCTAGCCGCCTAGGATTGCAGGACCATCAACGGATCGATCTTTCGCACCCGCAGGTACGGCAAAAACGACGCAATCAAACAAATGCACAGCACCATTCCGCAGCTCGCCGCCGACAGCCACCCGGGAATCACGATCGGCGCCTGCGGCACGCTGAACAGGTGCTGGATCACCGCTGCGATCGCCAGCCCAAACACCGCACCGATTCCCGCTAGCAATAGCGCTTGCAACATGAGAATTCGAAACAACTGCGGTTCCCGCGCACCGATCGCCTTCAGCGTTCCAAATTCGCTCAAACGGTCCAGCACCGATGCATATAGCGTCTGCGCGACCATGACCAATCCCACGAACAGCCCCAACAGGGTCGCCGCTCCAAAGCTGATCCCCAGTCCCGTGCGCGTCATCCAAAATTGAATCGAGAGCCACCCGTAAACGGAGCTCGGCAATGCGTCCAACTCCGGCACCCGGCGGCTGATCGCCTCGCACACGCTCGCCACGTCGACATTCGGTTCCACCTGCACCAGAAAATACGAACATCGCCCTCCGGGCCGCTCCAGATAGCGGTCCGCCCGCTCGAGCGTTGTAAACACGTACGGCGTCACCAAAAAGCCGCTGACTCCCCGCGTCAGGCCCACGATCCGCGCCTTGCGGCCGCCGATTTCGCGCACGTCGCCAATTTGCGGATGTTCTAGTTTGGTCATTTCGCTCTCATCGATCACCACGCCATCCGCCCGCGCTAGCCGCCCCGGCAACGCCTCGACCAGGGTTCGCGCGTCTCCCAGTTCGCTGTTCCGTTCGCACCCGATCACCGCCACATTCTCAAACCCGCCGCTGGGGAGCGTCATGTTTGTGAATCCGATCGTGTACGGCTCCACTTTTCGCACTCCCCCCACCGATTCGATCCGCTGTGCCCATCGCCGCGGGATATCCTGGGCGAAATCGACATTGTGCATCTGCCGATGGCCGACCCAGATGTCCGCTCGCCCCTGCGCTACCAAAAGGCTGGCTTTCCGGATCAGCCCCACGAACAGTCCCCCTTGGACGTTCACCAGGACGATCGAGAACACCACGCCAACAAGCGCGGTAAGCAGCTTGCCGCGGTCCGCGACCAGCGTTTTGAAGGCGATAGACCACATGGCAACTCTAGGTCGTGGGCGGGGAGTCCCTCCCCACGCTCCGTCGCGTCGACCTGCGCCGGATGCTGCTCTCTATATTCGGCAGCTTTACTGGAGTGCGAACGAAAAGTTCGGCGAATCACTCCCAACCGCAACATTAACCCCGGCCGCAGGGACCTTCAAGTCGGCAAATTGGGAAACCCTGGCAAAGTGCTGCCGTTCCGACTGACTCATCGGGCAGGGCGCCAAAAGACCCACGGGAATAGGTGTTGCGAAGAAGTGGTTGTAGGAAATCGGTGGATCGCGGTCAATCCGTTCAAAGTCCAGACACATCGCCACTCCGGGATTTCCGCACACTGTGGCGTATCTCCGCTCTCCGGAAATGACTTCAAAATTCATGTACCGCCGGTAAAAACGGACATGTCGCGGATGAACCACCGCCAAAATCTGATGCATTCCCCGATGGCGCGCCGTTTGCACCATCCAGCGGCAAAGCTGGATGAACACCGGAAACGAACGATGGAAATCCTCACGGCGATCCGCAAGGCAGGAGACCTCGCCCACGTACAGACCCTGGCGGCGTCGGGCCTCGACTTCGTCCGAGAACGTCGATTCCATGGGCAATCCCAGCCGTCCGTCCCCAATCAGGCTGATCGATCCAATCGATTCCTCCCGCGCCGTGCCGATAAAGATATCTGTCGACGGGAGCAACTGATACGGGGTAACTCGCATTCCAAAAGGATTCGGCGGACACAGTCCCCCACGCAAATACGCCTCGTAAATCAACTTGAAGGCCGCCTCCCTGAGCCGTTTTGTGTTGGCCAGGCCAAAGATGACATCCTCCACACCACTTTCCAGCGAGGACGCGAGCGAAGCTGAAACCATGAAATACTCTCCGCTGACAGGCGCGCACCCTCAACGGCCTCGCTGCCGTGCCAGACTTGCACCCGACGCTCGCCGTGCATACGGCCAGCTTCGGTCAGCGGGGTCTGAAGGTGGAACCTGCGAGTAGGGCTGACTCTTGCGCGATTACGCAAGCATCGTTGACCCGGATGCTTTTTCCAAGCATCGGGCGCCTGTGTGACCAATCGGACGAGATGTAACGAAAAGGGTTACAGCACGAATCGGTTGGCTCCCATCCCCCGTATCGGCAGGGTCCGTCCGCCGTCGCCAGTGTAATCGCCCTGGCATGAACCAATTCGTGGTGCATTGGAAACTTAGGCCACCTCTCGGTCGCTGTCAAGGAATGTGCGACCTCAAAAAACCGCAATCTTTGCGGCGTTTTTTCGCGTTTTTTCCCGCCTCGCATTGACGAATCCCGCCCTCGCTGTTAGTCCCCTCTCGTCCGTTTCCGCGCCCGTTCCCTGCTCCTCAAAACGACGCCGCTCGCGCCGCGCCGGTCGCGAACGCGCGGCGTAGGGTCGCGGTTTCGCTTGCGGCTTAGTACCGCAGGATCAGATCGAAGTACCAACGGTCTTCGAGCAGGTCCTTCCGCTCGGTCAGTGGAAACTCGTAGGCCACCCCCGTCTCGACGTCGTCGTAGGGCTTCCACCGAGTGCCCACTGCCCCCGTCACGATGTCGTTTCCCGCCACCCCCGTCGAGCCAAGATTGAACAGATCGCCCCCTTCAAAACCGTTCGTCAGTCCGTTCTCGCCGCTCCCCATCCAGTGGAACCAGTTGACCTCGAATACCCCATAAATCCCGGGGAAAAACTCGCGGTCCCAATGGTTCGACCAGTACCACATCTGGCTCCGGTCGACGGTGTCGGAGGGGAGCCGGAACCCGCTAGCCGAGATCCAGTGGGTCCCCTCGGCGATCTCTTGCCCTCCCGTCAGGAACAGGTGGAATTCCCCGCTTCCGGCCCCTTGGAACACCCGGTGGGCCCCCACGTCCAATTCGTAGGTCAGCCCCGCGCTTACGATCCTTTGCAGTTCCACGTCCCGGATCAGGTTGTACTTCAGGCCCAAGGCCACGTCGGCCCAACCCTCCCGGTCGCCCAGGGCCGGGTTATCCGGCGAAAGGTCGATGTAGCCGTCCTTGGTGGCGATGATCGACAACCGCTCCGACAGCGCCGCGCGCAATTGGAGCGCGAAAAAGTTTACGTCCCCCCCCTGCAAAATCGGATTGTTCGTTGGAATCTGATGGTGGATGTAGTGAAACCGCGCTTCCGTCAGCGTCCGCGGGTCTTCAAAGAACAGCGGATTGCTCTGCGGGCTAATAAACCGGTCAAAACAATGGTCCGAGGGGGCAATACAGCCTAGCAGCCGATAAGGCTCGCACCCGTCGCTGCACGAGCAGCCCCGGCGCGATTCGCCGCACGCATGGCAAGATGAAGGTGCGGCTTCGGACATCGCCGCTGTCTCGTGCGTCGGCTGCTCGGCGCCGGCCCCCGCTTCCAGTTCATCCCCCCAGGCCGCGCCCAGGCCCAACATCGCCCAAGAAACGAC
>JALHPA010000451.1 GCA_022842745.1 Pirellulales bacterium | reverse complement strand
CGGACACCCTGGACCTGAAGGCCAAGGCCCACTGGGCGTTTCAGCCGATACGCACTCCCGCCGAACCCCCCGTCGCCAATCGAGGCTGGTTGCGGACACCGGTCGATGCGTTTGTGCTGGCCAAGCTGGAAGCCCGTGGGTTGTCCCCCGCACAGCCCGCCGATCGGCGAACGCTGATTCGCCGCATCAGCTTCGACTTGACTGGCCTTCCTCCCACGCCTGAGGAGGTCGACGAATTTGTCAACGATCCTGCGGCGGACGCCGATGCCCGGTTGATCGATCGGCTGTTGGCGTCTCCCCGCTACGGCGAGCGCTGGGGAAGGCATTGGCTCGACCTGGCGCGCTACGCCGACACGAAGGGATACGTCTTTCAAGAAGATCGGAATTACCCGTTTGCCTGGGTCTATCGCGATTGGGTCGTGCGGGCGCTCAATCAGGATCTGGGCTACGATCAGTTCCTCATTTGCCAGTTGGCGGCCGATCGGCAATCCGCGGATGCCAGCCAGCCGAATCCCGATCTGGCCGCATTGGGTTTTTTGACCGTTGGCAGGAGGTTTCTCAACAACAAGTACGACATCATCGACGACCGGATCGATGTCGTGACGCGGACCACGATGGGGTTGACCGTGGGGTGTGCGCGGTGCCACGACCACAAGTTCGACCCGATTCCCGCGGCCGATTATTATTCGCTGTTTGGGGTGTTCGACGCGAGCGTCGAGCGGCTGTTGCCGCTGACGCAGCCTTCCTCAGACTTTGAAGCCGGAGTCCGGGAGCGCGAAGGAAAGCTCAAGAACTACTTGGAGGAGCAGAAGACCGCCTCGGAGGGGGCCCTGCGGCGACAGACGGCCGAGTTCTTGCTGGCCTCTCGTCTGCCAAAAGTCACCGACGACAACCTCTTGCGACGCGATCGCAAGCGCCGCATGGCGCAACGCTGGCGGGACTATCTGGAAAAGCGGAGCGCGACGTTTGACCCGCTGTTTGAACCGTGGAAACAGTTTGCGGCGATTCCCGACAACGAGTTTGCGTCCAAATCGGCCGAACTGGCGATGGGCTTCGCCAAGAATGAAGAACCGGAGCGGCGGTTGAATCCGCGAGTGGCGGGGCTGTTCGCCCAACCGCCGGCGTCGATCGACGATTTGGCGGCTCGTTACGGTGCGTTGTTCGACCAGGTCGATGAGGAGTGGAAGCGCAGCGTCGATGCGGCCCGACAAACACAGGCCGCCCCTCCTACCAGCTTGCCCGATGCCGATGCGGAACAACTGCGGCAGGTTCTTTACGCTTCCGATTCGCCCCTGGTGCTGACGGGAGACGGCATCGAGCGGGCGTTTGAAAAACCGGTGCGCGTTGAGCTCAAGCGGCTGCGCGAAGATCTCGCCAATTTCAGAGCCACTTCGAAGGACGCCCCGGTGCAGGCGATGGGCCTGCACGACGCCAATCCCATCGAGCCAAAAACCCGCATCCTGGTCCGCGGCAATCCCTCCCGACCGGGCGCCGAGGTGCCACGGCAGTTCTTGGCGCTGGTTGCAGGGCCGCAGCGCAAGCCGTTCGAGCACGGCAGCGGCCGGTTGGATTTGGCGAAGGCGATCGTCGCGCCGGACAATCCGCTCACGGCGCGGGTACTGGTCAATCGGGTTTGGGCTTTGCATTTCGGCCAGGGGTTGGTCCGCACCCCGAGCGATTTTGGACTGCGGAGCGATCCGCCGAGCCACCCCGAATTGCTCGACTATTTGGCCGCGCGGTTTATGGCGGAAGGTTGGTCGCTGAAGAAACTGCACCGCTGGATTCTGTTGTCCAATACGTACCAGCAAAAGTCCGACGACCGGCCCGAGGCGCGGGCAGTCGACCCGGAGAACCTGCTGTTGTGGCGGATGAACCGACGCCGGTTGGATTTGGAAGCATTGCGCGATTCGCTGCTATACGCAGCGGGCCAACTCGATGAATCGGTGGGGGGGCCGGCCGTGGACATCGTGGGGCCAGGGTACTCGAAGCGGCGAACGCTTTACGGGCGCGTCGAGCGGCAGAATTTGCCGGGAATGTTTCGCACATTCGACTTTGCCTCGCCCGACTCGCATTCGCCGCAACGCTTTGTGACCATCGTGCCGCAGCAGGGATTATTCTTGATGAATAGCCCCTTTGCGGTCGACCAGGCGAAGCGCCTGGTGCAACGCCCGGAAATGGCCGCCGCCGAGCCGCCGCAACGGCTGACCAGACTGTATCGCCTGTTGTATGGCAGAGCCCCGGACAGCGAAGAGGCATTGCTGGCGACCCAATACTTGGAACAGCCGCTTGAAGAAGCTGCTTCCGGGGGTGCAAGCGAGCCGAAAATCGAAGCGAGCGATCGTTGGACGCTCTTGGCACAGGCGCTGTTGCTGTCGAACGAATTCGTGTTTGTGGATTAGCGCCGGATGACGGAGAGCGCGACGACGCTCCATCCGACTCACGACGACCTGTAAGGACCCTACCCATGCATATCAATCGGGCGCCCGTCACTCGCCGCGAGATGCTCAGCCGCTGCGGGATGGGATTCGGAGCGCTGGCGCTGGTGGATTTGATGCGCCAGGCGGGGCTGGCGGGTTCGGAAGAAGCAATCGCGGCGGGGGGGGGCGGATCGTCGTCGCTGCCGTTGGCTAGCGCCGCATCTCCACTGGCTGCCAAGGCGCCCCATTTTGCTCCGCGGGCGCGGCACGTGATCCACATTTTTCTCAATGGCGGTTGTTCGCACGTCGACACGTTCGATCCCAAGCCGGCGCTCGCGAAGTACGCCGGAAAGGATCTCCCCTCCCCGAATTTGCCGACCGAACGGAAAACCGGCGCGGCTTTTCCCTCCCCGTACAAGTTTGCCAAACATGGGCAAAGCGGGATTGAGGTCAGCGAGATCTTTCCGCACGTGGCGGGGGTGATTGACGACTTTTGCGTGGTGCGGTCGCTGCACGCCGACGTTCCCAATCACGAGCCGTCGCTGTTGTTGATGAACTGCGGCGAGGCGCGCTTGGTGCGCCCCAGCATGGGATCGTGGCTGACCTACGGGCTGGGAACCGAGAACCAAAACCTGCCGGCGTTCATCGCCATGTGTCCCGGCGGTTATCCGATTCAAGAATCGCAGAACTGGCAGGCGGGATTTCTGCCGGGGATTTTCCAGGGGACGTACATCGACACCAAGCACACGGATGTGGAAAAACTGATCGAACACGTCAAGAACCACCACAGCACGCCGGTGGAGCAGCGGCGGCAGCTTGATTTGCTTCAGGCCCTCAACGCGCGGCATTTGGCCCAGCGCCCGGGCGACGCGCAACTGGAGGCCCGCATCCATAGCTTTGAATTGGCGTACCGCATGCAGCAGGAAGCGGCCGAGGCGTTCAACGCGGAGCTGGAACCCAAGCACATTCTGGACATGTACGGGCCGGGGACGCAGGCGCGGCAGATACTGATCGCCCGGCGGCTGGTCGAGCGGGGAGTGCGATTCGTCCAGGTGTGGCACGGGGAGGGGCAGCCGTGGGACAACCACGACGACATCGAAGTCAATCACCGCCGGTTGGCGAAAGAGTGCGATCAGGCGATCGGCGCGCTCATCCAAGACCTCAAACAGCGGGGGCTACTCGAGCAGACGCTGGTCATGATCAGCGGAGAATTCGGGCGGACGCCGACCGTCGAGCTCCCCACGCCTGGCAGCAACGCCGGCAAGATTAACGGCCGCGATCACAACCATTACGGCTTTACGATGTTGCTGGCGGGCGGGGGCGTCCGCGCGGGATACGTGCATGGCGCGACCGACGAATTCGGTTTCCAGGCCGTCGAGAACAAGGTCCACATTCACGACCTGCATGCCACGCTATTGCACCTGCTGGGCTTCGATCATGAGAAGTTCACCTACCGCTACGCGGGACGCGACTTCCGGCTGACCGACGTGCATGGCAAGGTCGTCCGCGAGTTGATCGGTTAAACTCGGGGCGGGGCGGACGAGGACGATGGATC
>JALHPA010000450.1:2206-3974 GCA_022842745.1 Pirellulales bacterium | reverse complement strand
ACACCGGTCCATCGAGCTTTACCTCGCGGGTCGAATTCTTGAGCAGGTCCTTCAGCATCACTTTGTCGCTCTGGTACGTCGCCTCGACATCTCCCAACAGCGAGTGCTTCCAGTGGCTGGAGATCGGCAAGAAGCTCTCCTTATTCGCAAGCACCGTACTGTACGAATCGATTCCGTTCACAGTAATCATCGATCGCGTCCGCACGCGCCAGGCATCCTTGCCCTCGTGCTTGGCTCCGCCGACCTGGTAGACGAACGTTCCGATATCCAGGCCCGTGGCTAGTTTCATATTCAATTGCAAGGCATCTCCTTCGCCCCAGGGCGCCGGTTCCAGCTTCACTTCGCTGGGGAGGTGCTTCCGCGCCTTGGCGATCAGGTCGGTTTCTTGGGGATATTCCTTAATCAGCCGCTCGAACGCCGCGACCGCCTCCGCCTGCCGGCTCTTCTTGACATAGCACAACGCCAATCGGTACTGGGCCTGCGCCGCCGCGGTGCGCGCGGCTTGTCCCTCTGCGATGACCTGCTGATACAGCTTGATGGCCTCATCCACGTTCCCCACTGTCTCCTCGGTGTGGATCGCCTTCTCCAAGATTTCGCTGGGAGTCGCCGCCGCGGCCGCAGAGGTCCACAGAGCGAACGCTACCAGAAGGATCAACCCCGCCGCCATCCCCGGTCGGGCCTCTCGCCCGCCGACTAATCGAATTCGTTTCATCGTCCCGTCCTTAAAGTAAGAAGTGAAAGCTCGCAAAACACTGTGTGGCCACTTTCACAAGACTACCGGACGAACCTTACCGATTTGTTACGCGGGTTACCCGCTTGTATCCTATTTGACGGGCCTTGGCCGAAAATTGCTTTATGAGGCCGCCTGCTGGCGCGAAAAGGCGATCGATGCGGATCATTTTCGCGGCGGTCGCCATTACCGCGCCGCTGATTGCCGCGTTGCTCATTGCCGTCGGGTAGCGCAAGTTGGCGCAACGCTGAACCGCAAGGCTCGACGTCCAGCAGCACGGACGGAGAGGGATCCGCGGCTAGACGGTGCGGCCCCGCCGGCGGCAGCGACAAAACACCACAATCGCCGCCCCGATCGCGGCCAGTCCGATCGTGCCAGGCTCGGGGACGCTGGCCACGGCCCCCTGGACGACGCCGGCCGCGTTCAGCCGGCCATAGCCAAAGAAATCATCGCGGCCCGGGTTCGCGGCGTCGTCGATGGCCGTGCTCTTCAGCAGTTGTTCAACTTCGTCCGGCGTCAGCTTAGGGTTGATGGAAAACGCCAGGGCCGCGACCCCGGCGGCCAACGGCGTGGAAAAGCTGGTGCCGTCGATCAGACCCAAGCCGTTTGGCAACAGAGTGGGATCCGCGACTAGGATGTCGTCGGCGGGCGCTGCAAGATCCACGTACGGTCCCCAACTGCTCCCAAGCGTCGAATTCTGGACCCAGCGGCCGTCATCGCGGTTTGTGCCTGCCACAAAGATTAGATTCGGCCAATCGATGATTGGCCGCAGGCTGTTGCTGTTTCCGGCCCCGATGAAAGTCAGTGCCCCTTTGGTGCGGGCGTATCGCGCGGCCTCATCGACCGCGCCATATTCTCCCAGCGCGTAGGATACGTTGATTACCCGCGCACCTTGGTCCGCCGCCAGCTTTATGCCTTCCACCACCGACTTGATGTTGGCGGTCGTGTTGTTGTCGGTGATTCGGATCGGCAGGATGTTGAAATTCCCCACCCCGGCCCCCCCCAAGCCCGTGTTGTCCAGGATAGGGGGGGCCCGGG